>NZ_JBQKLL010000008.1:0-135626 GCF_052116245.1 Blautia sp. Sow4_E7 | reverse complement strand
TGGTGTACCGGTTAGACTGCCAAGTCTACGGCCGGGTAGCCAAGTCCGGAAGGGATAAACGCTGAAGGCATCTAAGCGTGAAGCCCCCCTCAAGATGAGATGTCCCATTCGAAAGAAGTAAACCCCCTTGAAGACGACGAGGTAGATAGGGCAGAGGTGGAAGTGCAGTAATGCATGGAGCTGACTGTTACTAATAGGGTGAGGGCTTGACCAATAATCGCAAGGTTTAAAATTGATTCTTGACAAATTTCCGACAAGGATGTAACATGTATGTAGTTTTGAAGGTACAAAATACCTTTTATTCCTCCTTAGCTCAGTCGGTAGAGCATTCGGCTGTTAACCGAAGTGTCGTTGGTTCGAGTCCAACAGGGGGAGTTTAATCGGAGCATGAAGCCCGATTTGATACGGCTCCATGGTCAAGCGGTTAAGACACCGCCCTTTCACGGCGGTAACAGGGGTTCAAATCCCCTTGGAGTCATTCGCTTCGGCGAATAACTAAATAATATGGTGCCATAGCCAAGTGGTAAGGCAAAGGTCTGCAACACCTCTATCCCCAGTTCAAATCTGGGTGGCACCTCTTGAAGCTCTTGAGTAAATCAAGAGCTTTTTTCATGTCTAAAAACAGATCTGTTGAGAAAAAGTATCAACAACCAATTCCCTGAATATTTTTTTCACAATACCTCTTGCATATTTGAAAAAGCGGATTTATAATAGCAAACAAATAAAACCCATTGGTTTACTATGAATTAAAGGAGGAGAAAAATGTCACAATCAATCCTTAATATAAATCAGCTGAATGCGAGAGTGGAGGAAAAAGAGATTCTCCACGACATAAATTTACAGATCAATAAAGGAGAAACCCATGTTTTAATGGGACCAAACGGAGCGGGTAAATCCACTTTGGGTTATGTCCTTATGGGAAATCCAAAATATGAGATTACAAGTGGAACCATTAATTTTAAAGGAAAAGACATCACCCAGGAAACTGCTGACAAGCGTTCCAAAGATGGTATGTTCCTGTCCTTCCAGGAGCCCCTTGAAGTGCCGGGACTTACTTTATCCGCTTTTATCCGCAATGCGATCCAGCAGAAAAAAGGCGGCTATATCAAGCTGTGGGATTTTAAGAAGGAACTGGAAAAGAACTTGAAATTCCTGGATATGGATCCGTCCTATGCAGAAAGAAGCTTAAACGTAGGCTTTTCTGGCGGAGAGAAAAAGAAAGCGGAAATCCTTCAGTTAATGATGCTGAAACCAAATCTTGCCATTTTGGACGAAACAGACTCCGGACTGGATGTGGATGCTGTACGGCTGGTATCAAAGGGTGTAGAAGAATACCAGAAAGACCGTGATGGTGCACTTCTGATCATTACCCACAGCACAAGGATCCTGGAATCTCTTCATGTAGATTACACCCATGTTATGGTGAATGGACATATTGTGGCCACGGGAGACGGTTCCCTTGTTGACCGGATCAACGAAGAAGGATACGAAAGCTTTGTATCAGAAACCCCGGAAGAGGTGAAATAACTGTGAAAGAAAAGACATATGTAGAAGATATAGACCGGAGCATGTACGATTTCCGAAATGAGGAAAAGGACGCTTATAAGGTCAAGGAAGGTCTGACTCCTGCTATTGTGGAGCAGATTTCAAAAGAAAAAAATGATCCAGCCTGGATGCAGCTTTTCCGGCTTCAGTCCCTGCAGATTTATAATTCCATGGAAATTCCAAACTGGGGACCGCCCATTGATGAGTTGAATATGGATCAGATCGTCACTTATGTCCGTCCCAATACGAAGATGAGTGCAAAATGGTCCGAAGTTCCGGACGATATCAAAGATACCTTTGAACGGCTTGGAATCCCGCAGGCAGAGCGAAAATCCCTGGCTGGTGTGGGTGCCCAGTATGATTCTGAGCTGGTTTACCACAATGTGAAGGCAGAAGTAGCAGCCCAGGGCGTTGTGTATACAGATCTGGAAAGTGCCATGCATGGAGAATATGCGGAAATGATCCGTACCCACTTTATGAAGCTGGTAAAGCCAAATGACCATAAATTTGCCGCGCTTCACGGTGCTGTCTGGTCAGGTGGTTCCTTCGTATATGTACCGCCGGGCGTTTCCGTGGAGATTCCCCTGCAGTCCTATTTCCGTCTCAATGCTCCAGGAGCAGGCCAGTTTGAGCATACCCTGATCATTGTGGATGAGGGAGCAGACCTTCACTTTATTGAAGGCTGTTCCGCTCCGAAATACAATGTGGCAAACCTTCATGCAGGCTGCGTAGAGCTTTTTGTAGGGAAAAATGCCAGACTTCGTTATTCCACAATCGAGAACTGGTCCAAGAACATGTACAACCTGAACACCAAACGTGCCATTGTGGAGGAAGGCGGTGTTATGGAATGGGTTTCCGGATCTTTCGGTTCCCACACCTCTTACCTTTATCCTATGACCATTTTGAAGGGAAAAGATTCCCGCATGGAATTCACTGGAATTACTTTTGCAGGAAAAGGACAGAACCTGGATACAGGTGCGAAGGTGGTACACACAGGAGAAAATACCTCCTCTTATATCAACACCCGTTCTATTTCCAAAGACGGCGGAATCAGTACCTTCAGAAGCTCTGTAACCATTGGAAAAAATGCAAAGCACAGCAAGGCTGCCGTATCCTGTCAGTCCCTGATGCTGGATGATATTTCCCGTTCCGACACCATTCCTGCAATGGATATCCGCACTAAGGATGCCAATGTGGGACATGAGGCAAAGATTGGAAAGATCAGTGATGACGCAGTATTTTATCTGATGTCCAGGGGAATTTCCGAGGAGGATGCAAGGGCTATGATCGTAAGTGGTTTTGCAGATAACGTATCGAAGGAATTACCTCTGGAATATGCAGTAGAGATGAATAACCTGATTCGCCTTGAAATGAAGGGCAGCATTGGTTAAGACAAGGAAGGGAGGTTAAACATATGAGTTTGCAGATAAAAGAATCGGAAAATATAGTTTCAGCTGACAGCAGCGTACGAAATATAACCATCAACAGGCTTCCCACCAGAACCTGGAACCGTCTGAAAATGAACGAAGCAGTTGTAAAGAACGTGGAAGTTCCAGTTGCCAAAACTTATGAAGAGAAGGTGGGCAAGCACGCTGGGATCAATTTAAGCGATGGGCTTGAGATCCATCAGGCTGACGAGAGTGAGAAAACGCTTTTTGACAGTATCGAGACGGCTCTTGGAAGTGACATGGATAAACTGGGAATGCATTTTCCTGTGGAAGTTATTTCCAATGTAGAACAGACGGAAAGCATATGCTGCACAGAAAATAAAAAAGACCAGACAGCAGGATCAACGAAAAATTTTGCAATATTAAACCTGACCTCTGATGGACACTATGGAAGATATTTTCTTAGAATAAAAAAGAACAGCCGTATGAATCTGGCTGTTTACTGCACCACAAAGGAGAACCAGACAGAGCCTTTCTTTCTTCAAATGAAGATATACGCTGAGGAGAATGCCCATCTGGATCTGTCTGTTGTACAGACTGTTGGAAAAAATCTGCAGGTATTTTCCGATATAGGCGGTGTTCTTGAGAAAAACGCAGCCGTAGATCTGGTAAAAATGGAGCTTGGAGGAAAAGAGGTCTATTCCGGAGCCTATATGGATCTGAAAGGAGATACCAGCTCCTTTAAAGCGCACATCGGTTATCTGGGCGAAGAAAAGCAGCGTCTGGATATGAACTACGTAGCCCGTCATAATGGCAAAAAGACAGAGAGTCTGATGGAAAGCAGCGGTGTTTTAAGCGGGGAGGCCTTTAAGCTTTTCCGTGGAACCATTGATTTTATTAAGGGCTGCCCGGGCTCTGTGGGAAATGAGAAAGAGGACGTGCTTCTTCTTGGGGATGACGTGGTGAACCAGACCATTCCGCTGATCCTTTGCGCAGAAGAGGATGTGGAAGGAAATCATGGCGCTTCCATCGGCGAGCTGGATGAAAAGACTTTATTATATCTGATGTCCCGCGGCTTTACCAAGGAGGCAGCTCAAAAGATGATCGCACGCGCCCGTCTGGACGCAGTAGCAAACCAGATCATGGAGCCTTCTGTACGGGAGAAAACATTGAAATATCTGGAGGAACGTTCATGACAGATTACAAAAAGGATTTTCCTCTTCTGAAGGACAGCCAGGTGGCTTATCTTGACAATGCAGCCACTGCACAGCGCCCTCTGGCGGTCCTGGAGGCGGAAAAAGACTTCTACGAAAAATATAACGCCAATCCTTTAAGAGGACTGTATGAGCTTGGTATGGAGGCTACAGACCGGTATGAGGAAGCAAGGGACACGGTGCGGGATTTTCTCCATGCAAAGAAATCCTGTGAGATCATTTTTACCAGAAATACCACAGAGAGTATCAACCTGGTGGCGTACAGCTATGGCTTAAATAATCTGAAAGCAGGAGATGAGCTTCTGGTGGGGATCGATTCCCATCACAGCAATCTGCTTCCCTGGCAGATGGTGGCAAGACAGACGGGAGCTAGCCTGAAATTCCTGGAATGCGAGATGGACGGGCATTTTACAGAGGAAGCCATTGAAAATGCGATTACAGAGAAGACAAAGCTGGCAGCCATCACCCATGTTTCCAATGTGATCGGCCGTGTGAATCCGGTGGAAAAGATCATAGAGAAGGTTCATGGTGTAGGAGGAGTGGTGCTTGTGGATGCAGCGCAAAGTGCACCTCACATTCCCATTGATGTACAGGCTATGGATGTGGATTTCCTTGCTTTTTCCGGGCATAAGCTGATGGCGCCAATGGGGATCGGGGTTCTTTATGGAAAAGAAGGGCTGCTGGATGCCATGCCTCCATTTCTCACGGGAGGGGAAATGATCGAGAGCGTTACCAGGGAAGGCGCTGTTTTTGCGGAGCTGCCCCATAAATTTGAGGCTGGAACTGTAAACGGCGGCGGTGCCTGGGGCTTAAAGGCAGCCATTGATTATCTGAATTCCATTGGTTTTGCAGCAATCGAGGAGAAGGAAAATGCCCTGACTGCTCTTGCAATGGAGGAACTGAAAAAGATCCCCCATGTTCATGTGATCGGAAGTGAGAAACCGGAAGAGCACAACGGAATCCTGAATTTTACCATAGACGGGGTGCATCCTCACGACATTGCGTCGATTCTGGATGGAGCCCATGTGGATGTGCGTGCGGGACATCACTGCGCACAGCCTCTTCTGGCACATCTTAGCGTAATGGTTACCACAAGGGCAAGCATTTCTTTTTATAATACAGAAGAGGATGTGCTGCGGCTCACAGAGCAGGTGAAAAAAATCAGGAGGCTGATGGGCTATGATGAATAATACTTTTTATAATGAGATCCTAACGGACCACAATCTGCATCCGGCGCATAAGAGAAAGCTGGAAGGTGCCAATCTGGTGCTGGAGGGCGTAAATCCAAGCTGCGGAGATGACATTATCCTGGAACTGAAGGAAGAAAATGGTGTCATTGTGGACGGGGCTTTTGTGGGCAGCGGATGTGCCATTTCCCAGGCTTCTGTGGATATGATGCTGGAGCTGATCATTGGAAAAACAAAGGAAGAGGCGCTGGCACTGGCAGACCTTTTTTCCAGAATGATCAAAGGAGAGGCCACAGGAGAGGAACTGGAACCTCTTGAGGAAGCCATGTCCCTTGCAGATATTTCCAAGATGCCGGCCAGGGTGAAATGTGCGGTTCTGGGGTGGCATACGATGGAAGAGCTTTTAGAGAAAAAAGACGAGTAACAGAAGCCTAAGGGCGTGATCAGATAGCCGGAAGCAAGGCGGAAAAGTTTTTGCAAAAGGCAATGACAAAAGAGAAGGGCAGTGTTATAATCCATATAACGATGGCGAAGAGAGGTCCACGGGGCCTCTTTTTTGCGCTGAAAAATCTGGTGAGTGAATCTGGGAGAAGTTAGAAGCAGACGAAATTGCCAGAAATAATTTTGGGGTTGATGAAGGAGAAATAGTAGAATGAAGGAGAACAGACAGGACCTGACAACTGGGTCTATCTGGGGGAAAATGCTGTTTTTTAGTATTCCTCTTGTGCTGACCAATCTTTTGCAGGTGTTGTTTAATATGGCGGATATTGCGGTGATCGGGCAGTTCGCGGGATCCTTATCCCTGGGAGCAGTGGGATCTACCACCACGCTGGTAACTCTTTTTACCGGGATCCTGATCGGTATGGCTGGCGGTATCAATGTTCTGGTAGCAAGATTCTTTGGAGCGAAGGATAAGAGAAGTACAGTTCAGACTATACATACGGCGCTGCTGGTAAGTCTGGCAGCAGGGCTGATCGTGCTGGCATTTGGAATGATTTTTTCCAAATGGATCCTGGAGGTGATGAATACCAAGGAAGAGCTTCTTAATGGAGCTGTTCTTTATATCCGGATTTATTTTCTGGGAATGCCGGCGCTGGCTCTTTACAACTTTGGTAATGCGGTTTGCAGCGCTTTTGGAGACACGAAGAAGCCGCTGTATTATCTGGCAGCTGCTGGCGTGGTAAATGTGGTTTTGAACCTGTTTTTTGTAATTGTCTGTAAGATGGATGTGGCAGGTGTTGCCACAGCAAGTATTATTTCCCAGTACATATCTGCGTTTCTGATCTTGCGGGCGCTGGCGAAAATGGGCGGGGATTATGCCCTTCGTCTGTCGGAACTGAAGTTTGATAAGAGAATGGCGAAGAATATTATCCAGATTGGTCTTCCGGCGGGGCTTCAGAATGGGATTTTCCAGCTTGCCAATCTGTTTATTCAGGCTGGTGTCAATACCTTTGACGCTACAATGGTGGCAGGCAATTCTGCAGCGGCCAATGCAGATGCTCTTTTATATGATTCCATGGCTGCTTTTTATACGGCCTGCGGAAGCTTTATGGGACAGAACTACGGTGCTGGCAAAAGAGACCGGGTGCGGAACAGCTATCTGATCAGTCTGGTGTATTCTTTTGGAATTGGACTGGTCGGAGGTATCAGTCTGGTTATTTTCGGAAAACAGTTTCTGGGATTTTTTACCAACGATCCGGCCGTGGTGGAGGCCGGTATGAAGCGACTGACCATTATGGGATACTGCTATGGATTTTCTGCATTTATGGATAGTACCATTGCTGCTTCCCGCGCTCTGGGGAAAAGTATTGTGCCAACTATCATTGTGATCATGGGATCCTGTGTGTTCCGAATGATCTGGGTAAATACGGTTTTCGCATATTTCAAGACCATTCCGTCTTTGTATCTGCTGTATATTTTCTCCTGGGGAATTACGGCATTTGTGGAAATTATATATTTTGTTCATGTATATAAGAATACGAAAATTGGGTAAAAACAAGAACAGGAGGATTTTTTTATGGAAGAAAAGAAGAAAAAGATTTTCAGCGGACAGGTGCCTACAGCTATTTTTTACATCCTTTTTGGACTTTGCCTGGCACTGATGCCTGTGGAGACAGTGAATGTGCTCTGCAAGGTGGTGTTTGGACTGGTTCTGATCGGGGCAGGAGTTTATCATATTGTGATCTTTGTGCTGGAAAAAGACAATTCTACTATACTGGATCTTTTTTCCGGTGTGATCGTGCTGGTGATCGGAATTTTCTTGTTTATGAATCCAACTGTAGTTGTGAAACTTCTTACGTTGATGTTGGGAGCCTTTATTCTGGTGGACAGCATCTGGATGTTAAGAGGCAGCCTGAAGCTGATGAAGCGGAAACAGGGTGTGTGGAAAGCATTTCTGGTGGAGAGCCTGATCTTTATAGGGCTGGGAGTGCTGATCCTGGTAAATCCGTTTAGCGAGATCAAGATGGCGGTACAGGTTTCCGGATGTATTTTTGTGGCAAATGGTGTGCTGGATATTATTTTTTATTTCCTGTTGAAGCATGGGCTTAAGAAGGAAATTGAGACTGACGGAGATAACGAGAAGAAAAAAGAAAAGAAATCTCAGACAGAGAAGAGCACAGAGATGGATTCTGCTGCATATGAGCAGAATCATGGAAATGCGGAGGCGCGATTTGGCGCAGAAAAAACAGCTGCTGAGGAAAGCTTTGAAAGTGCAGCAGAAACAGTGGATGGAAGTGCTTCTGAGAGAGAAGATTCAGATGTTGCTGCGAATGAAACTGCATCTGAGAGTCAGAATGAGCCGGAAACAAATGAGAGTGCTGATCCCGTCAGCGAAGAATCACAGGAAGAAGTTCTGGAGGAGTGGAAGGATTGAAACCAGATATCATAATCTTAGATTTTTCCGGGATTTACCAGGAGGAAGATTTTTATCGGGAAGAGCAGGTTTCCTGGGTGGATTTTAGGGACATTTCCGGGACCAACTGCTACTGTGACGGGGAAGCCCAGGGACAGATTCTGGACAGATTGGAGAAATATCCGGCTTCTGGAATTTATTTCATTGATTCGGGTAATTATCATTATATGAGCCGAATCGGGGCAGAAAGAGCGGCGGAGCCTTTTCATCTGCTGGTTTTTGATAACCATACGGATATGCAGCTGCCTGCTTTTGGAGGGCTTTTGTCCTGCGGAGGCTGGATCGCCAGTGCCTTGGAGGAGGTAGAGAATCTCCGTGAGGTCTGGCTGGTGGGACCAGATGAGGAAGCCTATGGACAGGTGGAAGAACAGTTTAAAAACCGGGTGCATTTTTTGTCCAGGGAGAAACTGGCGGAGGACAGGGCTCAAGGCCTGAATAGGAAAAGCCAAGATAGAGGCGGTAGAACGGAAAGTGGTTCTGTGAATACATTGGGCGTGTTAAGCACGCTGCTTCAGGAACTTCCTACGGATTTTCCTCTGTATATTTCAATTGACAAGGATGTGCTTTGTCCGGAAGCAGCAGCGACTACCTGGAGTCAGGGGGATATGACTTTGGAGGAAATGCTGGAAAGCCTGGCCTGTCTGGAAAATCATTTTTCTGAGAAAGGCGGCAGAATCCTGCAAGTGGATATCTGCGGCGAATGTGATCCGGACGAAAGTATGGAAAATAGCAGGAATGATCATGCAAATGGAGAACTTTTGAAGTTCTGGAAAAAGTGTTTAAAAAGACTGGATGGGAGCGCTGTTTAGATGACGTGCTCACTGGCAGCAGAGCGTGAGGGTATTTCACGACTGGAGGAATAAAAGATTATGAAAAATGAACTTCTAAAGATTGGTCCCTTTACCATATATGGCTATGGCCTGATGATCGCCATCGGGATCCTGGCGGCGTATTTTACCGGGGAAAACAGGGCGAAGAAGCAAAAGCTCCCCTATGAACATGTTTTTTACCTGGTAGTATGGTGCGTGGTTGGAGGCTTCCTGGGGGCGAAGATCCTGTACTGGATCACAGAATGGAAGAGCATTGTGGAGAATCCGGGATTTCTGGGAGATACTCTGACCGATGGATTTGTGGTATTTGGCGGAATTATAGGTGGAATTCTCACAGCTTATGTGTACTGTAAAGTGGAGAAACTGGACTTTTTGAAGTTTTTTGACACGCTGATGCCTTCTGTGGCACTTGCACAGGGCTTTGGACGGATTGGGTGTCTGCTGGCAGGATGCTGCTATGGAAAAGAGACAGAGAGCGCCCTTTCCATTACGTTTCACACCTCTACATTTGCGCCTAATGGAGTGGCATTGATCCCTACGCAGATCTATTCCAGTATACTGGATTTTATTCATTATGGACTGCTGCTTCTGATCCTGAAAAGGCAGAAGCGGGATGGGGAGACTGCGGCAGCATATTTGATCTTTTACAGTGCCGGAAGATTTGTGCTGGAGTTTTTCCGGGGAGATCTGGCGAGGGGAAGCGTGGGAGTGCTTTCTACGTCACAGTTTATTTCGCTGTTTACTTTTGTGGCAGGGATTGTGTTGCTGGTGGTTTTTTCAGGAAGAGATGAGAAAAAAGGGCTATAATAAAACGATAGAATTATAAGAATACAGATTTCTGTGCTGGCTTTCTGATAATCCTAAAAATCGAAAGCATAAAATGCGAAAAAAGGCATACTCTTAAGTGAAAAACTTTAGGGGGCAGCTATGAAAATGGAAAGGTCTGAGTTTCGTGAAAAGCTGATGGACACAGATCATTGGCTGGAAAGGGAAGCACCAGAACCGAAGAAGGAGGCGCTGGCAGACGAAGAGGATAAGTCTGGAAATAAGGACCAGCTAAGCGTGCAGGCCGCGGTGCCGCCGGCGCAGAATGAAATGTATGCCGACTTTATTGTAAAATATATGGGTGATTTTCAGGAAGACCTGGGCGATGTCCCAGGCCTTATTTTTCAGAAGATCAATGCAATTTATGGGGTTGTCTATGCGCCATTGACCGAAATCGGTGCGTTGAACATCAATACCTATTCCTACAGCTTTATTCCAAAATGTTACACCCATATGGATCTTGGAAGTCTTAGTGCCTCTGGAATTACAAGGCTTCAGGAGCATCCCTATCTGCAGCTGAAGGGGCAGGGAACGGCAATTGCCATTGTGGATTCCGGGATTGATTACCGAAATCCTCTTTTTCAGAACGAGATGGGCAGCCGGATCCTTTGTATCTGGGATCAGACTCTGGAGGGAGATGGGACTGAGGTGCCATATGGCAGAGTGTTCTGGAAAAATGACATTGACCGGGCGCTGGCTTCTGAAAATCCCCTGGAAATTGTTCCTTCTACAGATACCAACGGACATGGAACCAGAATGGCGGCTGTGGCAGCTGGAAATTATTTTCCAGAAGAAAACTTTTCCGGGGCAGCGCCGGAAGCTATGCTGATCGTGGTGAAAGTGAAGCAGGCGAAAAAATATCTCCGGGAATTTTATCTTTTCCCTTCTGAGGCGGAGCTTTTTCAGGAAAATGATATTATGATGGGGATGGATTTCGCAGTGCGCACAGCAAATGACAGGAAACTGCCCCTTTCGGTATGTCTTGGGATTGGCAGCAGCCAGGGAGCGCATATTGGGAAAAATCCGTTGAGCATTTATGTGGATTATGCATCCCAGTTTTCCTTGATCTCGGCGTCTATTGCGGCGGGAAATGAGGGCGCGGCAAGGCACCATTATGCAGGACGGCTTACTGACCGGGAAAATCAGGCGTCAGCAGAGCTTCGGGTGGGAAATAAGGAGCCTGGATTTACCATGGAATTCTGGGGCGAACCTCCGGAAATTTATAACCTGTCTTTGCAGTCGCCAACAGGGGAAATTCTGGATATCAGCGCGTCGCTGGGGGATGTGACACAGGAATTGTCTTTTGTTTTTGTGGAGACCAAGGTGGAAGTGAATTATGTCTCCATTGAACGGCAGACGGGATATACATTGGTATATTTTCGGTTTATTCAGCCTGCAGCTGGTATCTGGCGGATTTTTGTGCAGGGCCGGGATGGGCAGAATGTGGATTTTCACATGTGGCTTCCGGTACAGGGGCTGATTTCGGAAGAAACCTATTTGCTGGAGCCGTCGCCTTACAATACGGTGACTGCGCCTGGGGATTCCCTGGAGAGTATTACAGTGACTGCCTATCAGTACCGGGACAACAGCCTGTATGTCCAGGCAAGCCGGGGCTTTATGCCAGATGGAAATGTGGTTCCCCAGGTGGCGGCCCCAGGCGTCCAGATCCGTGTGCCGCAGCTAAACGGACTCTACGGTCGTGCCTCCGGAACCAGCCTTTCCGCCGCCCAGACCGCCGGTGCCGCCGCACTTTTATTTGAATGGGCCGTCGTACGAGGCAACCAGCCCTATTTTACAGGCTCCAGTGTAAAAAACTATATTACACGAGGCGCGAAGCGAGAAGACAGGCTTACTTACCCCAATCGGGATTGGGGATTTGGGCGGATGGATCTGTATCATACATTTGAATTGCTGACGTAGGAAAAAAGTCATATTCCCGGTTTTTTAGGCTATTTTTCACGATTGGACGAAAAGTTTGGTGAGAAACTTGACACAAAAAATTAGTTTTCCGTATAATGGTTTTATAAGCAGAACTATATATGAGTAATTCGATGTGTATGACGCTGTACCATGGAGAATCCTGCGTTGCAGGATTCTTTCTTACATATGCAGCGAGCTGAAATTGAAGGACTTTTCCATGCTGCGCAAAAGAGGTTTTGCTAAAGGGCGTGAACAGGAAGACAATATATGAGAGGAGCGGGGGAGTTGAAAAGTATTACAGTAGAAGCAAAGATACAGAATGTAGATAAAGTCACGGAATTTGTAAACACTATTCTGGAAGAACATGGCTGTCCGTTAAAGATACAGATGCAGTTGGACGTGGCCATAGATGAGATATTTGGAAATATCGCCTATTATGCTTATGGGGATGGCTGCGGAGACGCTACAATACAGATTGAAATGGAGCAGGATTCGCGGACAGTTACGCTGACCTTCATAGACCAGGGTGTTCCCTACAATCCATTGGAAAATAAAGATCCGGACATTACATTGGACATTGAAGAAAGGGAAATCGGCGGACTTGGAATTTTTCTGGTGAAGAAGACTATGGATGAGGTTTCTTACGAATACGCAGAGAGACAGAATATTTTAACTTTAAAAAAGAAACTTATTTAAGTGAAAGAGAAGAAAAAGGTAACGGCAGCACAGGTGAAAGTACCGGTTGTGATTGGAAAGCTGCCGGATGAGGAATGGATGCTTTACTGAATTTGGTAAATATCCGCAGATATATCCATAAAAATAAATATCCACAAAAAACGGGCGGATTTTTTGTGAATCTTACAGCCAAAGTTTTTTAGCTTATCTAATTGTTTTTGCATACCTGATTTGGTATACTATATAAAACAAAAGAAAGCAGGAAAATAATATGAAGAGAGGCAGTATTTTTGAAACAGATGGTATCCCGCGGATACAGGAAGCTCTTCCTCTTGCGTTGCAGCATGTGGTTGCAATGATCGTGGGATGTGTCACCCCTGCCATTATTGTGGCAGGTGCAGCAGGTCTTGAGAATAAGGATCAGGTCATTCTTATTCAAGCAGCTCTGGTAGTTGCTGCGCTGTCTACTTTGATCCAGCTTTTCCCTATTGGGAAGAAGTACAAGATCGGTTCCGGACTTCCGGTCATTATGGGTGTCAGCTTCGCATATGTGCCAAGTATGCAGGCCATTGCGGATGGGTACGGGATCGACACCATTCTGGGAGCCCAGATCGTAGGTGGTGTTGTGGCGATCATCATGGGAATTATGGTGAAAAAGATCCGGGTATTTTTCCCGTCTCTGATCACAGGAACGATAGTATTTACCATTGGACTTTCCCTGTATCCAACTGCGATCAACTACATGGCTGGCGGAACCTCTAATCCGGACTATGGTTCCTGGCAGAACTGGCTGGTGGCATTTTTCACTTTGGCAGTGGTAACAGCGCTGAACCATTTTGGCAAGGGAATCTGGAAGCTTTCCTCCATTTTGATCGGTATGCTGGCTGGTTATATCGTATCCATTCCTTTTGGCATGGTGGATCTTTCCAGCGTGGGGAAGGCAAGTGTGTTCCAGGTACCGCAGCCGCTGCATTTTGGAGTGCATTTTGAGATTTCTGCCTGTGTGGCAATTGGACTTCTTTTTGCTATCAACTCCATTCAGGCCATTGGTGATTATTCTGCCACTACCATTGGTGCCATGAACCGGACGCCTAAGGATTCCGAGCTTCAGGGCGGTATTGTGGCTTACGGAATTACCAACATTGTGGGAGCACTGTTTGGAGGACTTCCCACTGCTACATACAGCCAGAACGTTGGTATTGTCACCACTACGAAGGTTATCAACCGCTGGGTTCTGGGGCTGGCAGCTGCTTTCCTTGGAATTGCAGGATTTGTGCCGAAATTTTCCGCACTTCTTACTACCATTCCCCAGTGCGTGCTGGGCGGTGCGACAGTTTCCGTATTTGCCTCCATTGCCATGACAGGTATGAAGCTGGTAGCTTCTGCGGAGATGGATTACCGGAATTCCTCTATTGTAGGTCTGGCAGCAGCCCTGGGCGTGGGTGTTTCCCAGGCGAATGCAGCACTTGCCACACTTCCTGCATGGGTAACCACCATTTTCGGAAAATCTCCAGTTGTGCTGGCAACTCTTATTGCAGTCTGTCTGAACCTGATCCTGCCGAGGTCAAGGGATGAGATGAAGGAAGAGAAGATCCATGAAAGTGAGATTCAGGAGAAGCTGGAAGAGGATCATAAGATGTTCGGGAATGAGTAGAGAAAGAGTTTACAGGAATTATGCGTTTGAGTTGATTGTTCGTGAAAATTGAATAAAGAAAAAGATAAGAGTTCCTTTGTACTGTAATATCCGGTATCTTCGATTAGAAGATAAAAGATATTGCAGAGAAAGGAACTCTTTTACTTTTATGCAACGGGCGAGCTAAAGTTCATGCCAAAACCACTGGGCACATTATTTATTTTCTATATACGCAAACTGGAAGTCCGTCCTCGCCCATAGGCAGTTCTACCTGTCCCTGGATCAGCGGACGTGCATAACGGATGAAATCCTCGGTTACGTCAGAACCGTCCTGGCAGATCCAGGAGAGAGGAACGGTTTTCTCTTCATTACAGATTTCGTTTACGTCCTCCAGGCCACATTTCATCTGGTAAACGCCCTCAGAAGTCTCCTGGCGGATGAAAGATACCATCTTTCCAGTCTCGCCTTTCAGAGCTGCCTGAACGCCGAAAATACCGGCTGTGATGGCTTCCTGGCGGTCGGTGTCAGAGAGCATGGAAGCACTGCAGCGCTGGCTGACATTCAGCTCAATAGAGCGGGCCTTTACGCCAAGGCGGCTTCGCACCAGGTTCTCCAGATATTTGCCGCAGCCTGCCAGCATTTTGTGGCCAAAGGTATCTGTGCCAACCGAATTGTCGTACTCACAGATGAAAGTTCCTTTCTCATCATGGATTCCTTCGGAAACGCAGACCACAACATTGCAGTTTTTCTGGAAGCTTGCGTCCACCTTTTTCAAAAATTCTTCGGTATCAAAGGCTGTCTCCGGAAGATAAATAAGAAGCGGGTTATCCCCTTTATATTTGCGGGCCAGGGCACCAGCTGCAGTCAGCCATCCGGCGTGGCGGCCCATGATCTCTACGATGGTTACAGATTTTTTCTCATAAACATTGGCGTCCAGGGTGATTTCACGGACGGTGGAGGCTACATATCTGGCAGCACTTCCGAATCCTGGAGTGTGATCGGTGTGGACAAGGTCATTGTCAATGGTCTTCGGCTCGCCGATAATGCGGATATCACTGCCAATCTTCGCTGCATAGCGGGAAAGCTTGCTTACTGTATCCATGGAGTCATTGCCACCGACGTAGAAGAACCATCCAATATTCATCTCCTCAAATTTGCGGAAAAGCACCGGATATACCGGGTCCTCCAAGGATTCCGGGAGCTTATAGCGGCAGGAGCCAAGGTAAGCACCTGGGGTGTAAGTGAGATATTCCAGCTTTTCTCCTGGCAGTGCATCCTCAAAATCCAGAACAGTGCCAGCATGGAATCCTTCGATTCCGTTTACCATGCCGTAAACATGTCCGATCTCTTCCTGTCTGATTCCCTCAGATACCACCCCGTAAAGGCTGCTGTTGATGACTGCAGTAGGTCCGCCGGATTGTCCGACGATCAGATTCTTTTTTGCCATTTTGGTGAAACCTCCTGTTGTTCTTAATAATCCTATTATAACAGGGGAGGAGGTCTGTGGCAAATCCGAAAAATACGATTGTGGGAAAAGACAGGATGGATTATAATAAAAGGCAGGGAAACTGCTGAAAAGAAAGCAATATGTGATGCTTAATGCGGCAGAAAAATGCGGAGAAACTGTCGGGAACAGCGTTTATAAGGATTAGAAATGGAAAAAGAACCGAACATTTTGTACCAGAAATTTCAAACCACCGGACAGGAACGGATCAGACTGGCCTGTGCCCTGGAAGGATTTTTTTCAGAGGAAGATGGAAAAGAAACAGAAAAAAGCGCCTATGGACAATACCTGAAGCGCCGGATCCGCCCGGCTATGGAAGCACTGATCCGGGAGGAAAATGTGGGAAAAATGGAACTGCTTGAGGAACAGGGCTGGTTCGGGGCAGCAGAACTGGATCAGTTTCTTGCCATCGCAAGGAAAGAGCACAGACTGGAGAGCCTGGTGTGGCTGATGAAATTGAAGGATTCTAAATACGGATATAAGGACAAAACATTTGAACTATAATAGCGAAACCATAAAGGAAAAAAACAAGTCTTATAAGGATCTCGGAATGAAAATCCTGTACACCTGCAGGAATGAAATATGTGCACGTTTTCCCTTCTTTTTCCAGGGGGCAGCGGCACTTAATGTCCAAGTGGAAGGGAGTGCATCCGTGGATGAAATGAGAGTACAGAATGGGATTTCGTCCATTGGAACCGACGGAGAATGCATAAAAGCGGATCCCCTGTTTCTGATCAACACCTGGGTAAAAGAACCGGAAAGACTGAAAAGAGGGTACCTTCACATGCTGTTTCACTGTCTCTATCTTCATCCCTTTTATGGGGAAAAGAAGGAAAAACTCATCTGGAATCTGGCATGTGACCTAGCTGTGGAGCTTCTGGCAGAGGAGAATCTTCCCCATGATCTATGGGGATTTTCAGAAGAAAAACAGAGAAAAAGAAAGCAGATCCTGCAGTCTTTCAGAGGGAAAATTCCTTCCGCAGAGGTCATCTATCAGAGCCTTTTGGAAGGTGAAATCCCTTTTGAAACAGAAGAAATGGAGCAGCTTTTTTCCTTCGATGACCATGGCTTGTGGGACAAAAATCCAGGAAAAAGAGAGGAAAAAAGAAGCAAATGGGAGAGAATCCTTACTTATACAACCCTTGGAAAAGAGCGTCAGAAGCATCGGATCGGGGCGACGGCCGGAAGCCGGGAAGAGGAACTGGAAGAACTCTATAAGAGCAGATATGACTACCGGAAATTTCTCAGAAAGTTTGCTTTTCCAAGGGAAGAAATCCTGTTGGATGAGGAGCGTTTTGACTATATTTTTTATAATCTGGGAATGGAGCAGTATGGAAATCTGCCGCTTATAGAGCCGTTGGAATATAAGGAAGTGAACCGGCTGGAGGAGCTGGTGATCGCTATTGACACTTCAGGCTCCTGCTCCAAGGAGCTGGTGCAGAGATTTCTTGGAGAAACCTACCAGATCCTCAGCTCCAGGGAGAACTTTTTTAAAAAGATGAAGGTGTATATCGTACAATGTGACTGTTGTATTCAGTGGTACCAGATTGCCCATTCGGAAGAAGAATGGAAGTCCTGTATGCAGCAGATCACCATACAGGGGCGTGGCGGCACAGATTTCAGGCCTGTTTTTGAATTGATCCGGAAGGAAAAGGAGAAGAGGGAGCTGCGGAATCTGAAAGCACTTATCTATTTCACAGATGGAGACGGGATTTATCCCAGGGAGAAGCCGGATTACGAGACCGCCTTTGTATTTGTGAAAAAGACGGAAAGCATGCAATTTGTGCCAGACTGGGCTTATAAGCTGGTAATCGGGGAAAGGACGTAAATGATGAACATAAAAGAAGCAAAAAATGAGATTATCCATACGCTTGCGGCATATCTGAAGAAGGATGAAAATGGAAATTATACCTATCCCCTGGTGCGGCAGCGCCCGATCCTTCTTATCGGTCCGCCAGGAATCGGCAAAACAGCTGTTATGGAGCAGATTGCCCAGGAGTGCAAGGTAGGACTTGTAGCTTATACCATTACCCACCATACCAGACAGAGTGCAGTTGGGCTGCCGAAGATCGTCTCCCGGGATTATGATGGAATCCAGGTGGATATAACAGAATACACCATGAGTGAAATTATTGCTTCAGTATATGACTGTATGGAGCGGACAGGTAAGAAAGAGGGAATCCTTTTTATTGATGAGATCAACTGTGTGTCAGAGACACTTGCACCGGCCATGCTGCAATTTTTGCAGAATAAAACCTTTGGAACCCATAAAGTGCCGAAGGGCTGGATCATTGTGGCTGCTGGAAATCCGCCTGCGTACAACAAATCTGTCCGGGAATTTGATATCGTTACACTGGATCGTGTGCGGAAGATTTCCATACAGGCAGAGCCTGATGTGTGGCTGGAATATGCCCGGAAGAGAAGTATACACGGGGCAATTTTATCCTATCTTTCCATGAAAAAAGAAAACTTTTATGTGGTGGAAAATACAGTGGACGGAAAGTTTTTTGTCACCGCCAGAGGCTGGGAAGATCTCTCGGAAATCCTGAAAAGCTATGAGGAGCTTCAGGTGGAGATCAGCGAAGAACTGGTGGAAGAATTTCTCCAGAAAGAAGAGATCGCCAGGGACTTTGCTTCTTATTATCAGTTGTATGAGAAGTACAAAACGGATTATCATCTTCCGGAAATTCTTGAGGAAACTGCGTCAAGGAAACAGTATGAGCTTAGCTGCAATATGGCAAAGGCAGCATCCTTTGAAGAACGTTTTACCGTTACGGAACTGCTTCTGGAGGTGGTGGAAAATCAGATCACGGTCTTTGAAAAGTGGGATAAAAAGACAGAAACTCTTCATGAGAACTTGAGACAGTTAAAGGCTTTTCTCCAGGGAAAAGACAGCATAGATGGAATGGGAGAATTTATTTTTTCCAGAAGAAAGGCGCTTAAGGCAAAGCTGGATTCGGAACTTCTGACCTTTGGTGAAGGCATGTTGGAAGAAGAACAGATCCGGATCCTGGAAGGGTATTTTCAGACCTTAAAGGAGTGGCATATCCGGGATACCATAGATGGATATGACCGGATCTGTGTCATGTTTGCAAAGGTCTGTGCCGAAAGAAGGGAGCTGCTGGAAAAGACGAAAAAAATGTTGGAAAATGCGTTTATTTTTATGGAAACCTGTTTTGGAAAAGGCCAGGAGCTTTTACTGTTTGAGACAGAGCTGACGGCAGATGACCAGGCAGGTACCTTTATATCCAGCTATGGCTGTACGCATTATTTCCAGAATTGTGACCTGCTGCTTTACCAGAAGCAGGAAAAAGAACTGCAAAAAGAGTGCAGGGCGATTTTGGAAGATGAGAATTAAGGTACTTTTGATGGACGTCGAGAAAGTCTGAATGTGGAAATTACCACAGAAAATACGGAGTGAGTTATAATAAGAAATGACAGTTGCGTGAAAATCCAGTACCTATTATAATAAGTAAGATGTAATGGTTTTATAAATGTTTCCGTTACACCGCGAAGCATGTTGCTGGTCAGGGTGTGAACAGTAGCTGCTACATAAAGGAGGTCTGTATGAGCGAAAACAAGAAACCCAAAAAGAAGAAAAAAGCAGGAGATGTTCTGCTGACAGTTGTGCTGATCGCTGCAATCTGTATATTCTGTTACGCAGCATACAATCTTTACCATATTTATACAGAGTATAAAAAAGGCTCTGACGAATACAATGCCATTGCACAGATGGCAGTGACAGAGCGTGATCCGGATAAGGACAGCGAAAACAGTGAGGCGGCAGGACCTGAGGGGCCGACTCTGAAGGCGCCTCTTGACATTGATTTTGACTCCCTTCGAAGCATTAACACAGATGTGATCGGCTGGATCTATGTGGAGGCACTGGACGGTGTGAGCTATCCGGTGGTTAAGGGAACGGACAATGAGCAGTATCTTCATATGACATATGAGAAGAATTACAATTTCGCCGGAACCATTTTCATTGATTATGAAAATAAAGCGGATTTCAGCGACTGCAACACACTGGTGTATGGACATAATATGAAGAATGGCACCATGTTTGGCCAGCTGAAGAATTTCAGCAAAGATGATTCTGCTTATAATAAGAGCAAATATTTCTGGATCTTTACCCCGGAGAAGACTTACCGGTATGAAATCATTTCTGCCTATACCACAGCCGTAAACAGCGATACCTATACGCTGTTTAAGGGCCCTGGACAGGAATTTGTGGACTATATGAATAAGATCGTTTCCTATTCTGATGTCAAGACCACACCAGGTGAGCTGGGAGTAGAGGATAAGATCGTTACACTTTCCACCTGTACAGGCAATGAGTCTACACGTTATGTAGTACAGGGAAAAAGAGTGGACACTATTGATGTCGTGAAGAAGTCTGACAGTGCAGAGCAGACGGCACAGACAAGCGGAAACTGATCCGTAGCTGACATCAGGTATAAAAACCAAGAGCTGAGAACATATGGGGAATTCTTATGAGAAGCGGGAGATTGGAGGATTGGATATGAGTAAAGAAGTGGAAAGACTTCAGGAACTGATCGACCAGTACGATAATATTGTATTTTTCGGAGGAGCAGGAGTTTCGACTGAGAGCGGGATCCCGGATTTTCGAAGCCAGGACGGGCTTTATAACCAGAAGTATGATTATCCGCCGGAGACTATCTTAAGCCACACCTTTTTCTTGCGCCATCCGGAAGAGTTCTACCGTTTTTACCAGGATAAGATGCTGTGCGACACGGCAGAGCCCAATGCAGCCCACTTGAAGCTGGCAGAGCTGGAAAAAGCAGGAAAATTAAAGGCAGTCATTACCCAGAATATTGACAATCTGCACCAGATGGCCGGCAGCAAAAATGTTCTGGAGCTTCATGGAAGTGTATACCGCAATTACTGTATGAAATGCGGGAAATCTTATGATTTCAAATACATGAAGGCAGCAAAAGGGGTACCAAAATGTTCCTGCGGCGGAACGATCAAGCCGGATGTGGTTCTTTATGAGGAAGGGCTTGATAATGATACCATCAGTGGGGCGGTACGGGCGATTTCCCAGGCACAGGTACTTATTATAGGGGGAACTTCCCTGGCTGTTTATCCGGCAGCAGGACTGATCGACTATTTTTCCGGGGATCATCTGGTGGTGATCAACAAGTCCCCGACACCAAGAGACCGGTATGCGGATCTTCTGATCAAGGAACCTATTGGACAGGTGTTTTCCCAGATAAAAGTAAGAAAATAAGCAGAGCATACGGGCAGGTAAGCTGTAATGGCTTACCTGTCCGTGTCAAAGCAGAAATAAGGAGTTTATAGATATATGGCAGCGGTTGTTTATGAAGTTGGAGATATTGTTACATTAAAGAAAGGTCATCCCTGCGGGAGCAAAGAGTGGGAAATCTTAAGGGTAGGCGCAGATTTCCGCCTGAAATGCATGGGCTGCGGACACCAGATCATGGTGCCGCGTAAAATGGTGGAGAAAAATACAAAAAATCTTCAAAAAAAGGAAAAATAATGCTTTACAGCCCACAAAAAGTATGTTAGAATCAAAAATCGTGATATATAAAATATCCTTGCTCTTTGACAGGCAAAGGGCCAACAGACCATAAGGAGGTAAGACAAGCATGAACAAGTACGAGTTAGCATTAGTTGTTAGCGCAAAAGTTGAAGACGAAGTACGTGATGCAGTAGTTGAGAAAGCTAAAGGATACATCACTCGTTACAACGGCGTTATCACAGACGTTGAAGAATGGGGTAAGAAGAAATTAGCTTACGAGATTCAGAAAATGCATGAAGGCTTCTACTACTTTATTCAGTTTGAGGCAGACGCACAGTGTCCGGCAGAAGTAGAAAGACATGTACGTATCATGGACAACGTATTAAGATACTTAGTTGTCAGAAAAGACGCATAATCTTTTTGCATAATCGGATTTAGAAAGCACCATTAAGAGCCCGTTCACTTAGCATATTAAGAGAGGTAAGAAGAATGAACAAAGTAATTTTAATGGGACGCTTAACCAGAGATCCTGAGGTAAGATATTCCGCAGGAGAGAATGCACTGGCAATTGCCAGATACACATTAGCGGTAGACAGAAGATTCCGTCGTGACGGAGAGGCAAGTGCTGATTTCATTCAGTGTGTTTCTTTCGGACGTACAGCGGAGTTTGCTGAGAAGTATTTCCGCCAGGGACTGAAGATCGCCGTTTCAGGCCGTATTCAGACCGGAAGCTATACCAACCGCGATGGACAGAAAGTTTACACTACAGAGGTTGTGGTAGAGGATCAGGAGTTTGCTGAGAGCAAGGCTTCCAGCGACAGTTACGCTGCTTCCCATCCACGTACAAGTGCTCCGGAGGCATCCATGCCGAACCCGGGAACCGCTGCAGAGGGCTTTATGAACATTCCAGATGGCATTGACGAAGAACTGCCATTTAACTAGAGCCTGGCTCTAAAGACTGAATAAAACAGGAGGAAAACCAACATGGCTTACAATAATAGAAGCGAAAGACCAGATTCTCCAATGAAGAGAAGAGGCGGCCGCAGAAGAAAAAAAGTTTGCGTATTCTGTGGTAAAGAGAATAACGAAATCGATTACAAGGATGTAGCAAAATTAAGAAAATATGTTTCTGAGAGAGGAAAAATCCTTCCTAGAAGAATCACAGGAAACTGTGCAAAACATCAGAGAGCTCTGACTGTTGCTGTTAAGAGAGCACGTCATCTTGCTATGATGCCATACATCCAGGACTAATTTGAAAGTGCAAACCGTCATCCGCATGGGTGGCGGTTTTTCTATCTAATGGGTTGCTGTGAACGAAGTGAGCAGTAACATCTAATCTTCTATGGAAAATTCCTCAGAAATCTGTTATACTATAACGAAAAGGCGGATTTGGGGCCTGTGGTTATATAAATGTGCTGTCTGAGGTTTTGCAAGTGAGGATAAACTTATGAATAAAAAACTGAAATTCAAGGGATCCATGAAGCAGTTCATGAGGTGGCCGCTGTATCTGACCATACTTCTTGTATGGCTGGATATCCTTATTTTTATGATAAGTGTGAAAGCAGGAATCCTGGCTACATTGGGAATTGTGGTCTATGTTGTGGCAGCTCTTTTGCTCACACGTTGTCACAGACCGTTGATCCTCAATGATCTGATCGCATTTGCCAATCAATATGAATCTCTTGAGAAGCGTCTTCTGGATGATCTGGCTCTTCCATATGCCATTATGGATACCAACGGAAGAATGATCTGGTCCAATAAAGTATTTTCGGAGCTTACTGGGAAAGAGCAGCTTTATAACAAGCACATCAGCACAATTTTCCCGGAGATCACATCTGAGAGGCTTCCCGTTCCGGAGAAGCAGGAGATCGCAGAGATGAGCACCAGCTTTGGTGACCGGATCTATCGGGTTTCCATGCAGCTGATCACCATGAAGGATGTGGTAAACGAGGCACGTATTCTGGAAAATGTGGATACAGATATTAACCTTGTGGCAATGTTTTTTTATGATGAGACAGAGCTGCAGGAATACATTCAGAAGAATGAAGATGACAAGCTGGTAGTTGCACTGGCTTATCTGGATAACTATGAAGAGGCATTGGAAGGAGTAGAAGAGGTAAGACGATCCCTTCTGATCGCCCTGATCGACCGAAAGATCACCAAATATTTCTCCAATTTCGACGGACTTGTGCGTAAGCTGGAGAGAGACAAGTATTTCCTGATCATGAGACAGAGTTCTCTTGAAGCTCTGAAAGAACAGCGTTTTCACATTCTGGATGAGGTGAAAACAGTCAATATCGGAAACGAGATGGCAGTTACCTTAAGCATTGGTATCGGACTAAATGGTGCCAATTATCTTCAGAATTACGAATATTGCCGTATCGCCATTGAGATGGCGCTCGGCCGTGGCGGAGACCAGGTGGTGATCAAGAATGGAGATTCCATCACCTATTTTGGGGGAAAGTCCCAGCAGATGGAGAAGAATACCAGGGTAAAAGCCAGAGTAAAGGCGCAGGCATTGAAGGAGTTTATGAGCACCAAGGACCGAGTTGTGGTTATGGGACACAAGATCACAGACGTAGATGCCCTTGGAGCTGCAATCGGTATTTACCGGGCTGGCAAAACTCTTGGCAAGCCAGTGCACATTGTGGTGAATGATCCTACCACTTCCATCCGTCCGCTGATGGCTGGCTATATCAACAATCCGGATTATGAACCGTCTATGTTCGTGGATTGCAGCCAGGCCAAGGAGCTGGTAGACAACAATACCGTTGTGGTTGTCGTAGACACCAATAAACCAAGCTACACAGAGTGCCAGGATCTTCTGTATCTGACAAGGACCATTGTGGTTCTGGATCATCACAGAAGAGGAAGTGAGGTCATCCAGAATGCAGTTCTTTCTTATGTAGAGCCCTATGCGTCCTCTACATGTGAGATGGTTGCAGAGATCCTTCAGTATTTTGCTGAAGATCTCAGGCTTCGCAGTCTGGAGGCAGACTGTCTGTATGCAGGTATGGTGATCGATACCAATAACTTTACCACACGTTCTGGTGTGCGTACATTTGAGGCAGCTGCTTATCTTCGAAGAAATGGTGCGGATATTACAAGAGTCCGCAAAATGCTTCGGGATAACATTGATGCATATAAGGCGAGAGCGGAGGTTGTCCGCACTGCCCAGATTTACAGAAATTGTTTTGCAATCGGAAGATGCCCGAGTGAAGGCCTTGAGAGCCCTACTGTAGTAGGTGCGCAGGCGGCAAATGAGCTTCTGAACATTGCAGGCGTGAAGGCTTCTTTTGTTCTGACTCCATATAACAATGAAGTATATGTAAGTGCACGTGCCATTGATGAGGTCAATGTGCAGGTTATGATGGAGAGAATGGGCGGCGGCGGTCATCTGAACATTGCCGGAACCCAGGTAAAGGCTACAGAAGATGAGACAGAGCAGATGATCAAAGAAATCATAGATCAGTTATACCAGGAAGGAGAATTCAAAGAATGAAAGTAATTTTATTGGAAGATGTAAAATCCCTTGGAAAAAAAGGTGAAATCGTAAACGTCAGCGACGGATATGCAAGAAACATGATCCTGCCAAAGAAGCTGGGACTTGAGGCAACTCCAAAGAACTTAAATGATCTGAAGCTTCAGAAGGCAAATGAGGAGAAGGTAGCCCAGGAGAACTTAGAGGCTGCAAGAGCTTTTGCAAAGGATCTTGAGGATAAAGAAGTGATCCTTACCCTGAAAGTAGGAGAAGGCGGAAGAACATTCGGTTCCGTTTCCACAAAGGAGATTTCTGAAGCTGCCAGAAAACAGCTGAATCTTGACATTGAGAAGAAAAAACTGGTCCTTCCAAATCCAATCCGTAATCTTGGCGTGACAAATGTACCGGTTAAGCTTCATCCAAAGGTAACCGGAAGCCTGAAAGTATGGGTAAAAGAGGAAGCCTGAAGATCGTAAGCTACAAGAGAGGATGTTTGTCACTAAATGGAAGAAGCATTGATCAAGAGGATACTTCCTCACAGTATTGAGGCGGAGCAGTCCGTGATCGGTTCCATGATCCTGGACCGTGATGCGATTCTGGTAGCGTCAGAGATTCTTACAAGCGACGATTTCTATCAGAGCCAGTACGGTATCATTTTTGATGCCATGGTGGAATTGTGCAATGAAGGAAAACCGGTGGATCTGATCACTCTTCAGAACCGTCTGAAGGAGAAAGAGCTTCCGCCGGATATCAGCAGTATGGAATATGTGAGGGATCTGATCTCTGCAGTTCCGACCTCTGCAAATGTAAAATATTATGCCAATATTGTCAGCGAGAAGGCGGTCCTAAGACGTCTGATCAAGGTAAATGAGGAAGTGGAGAACGCCTGCTATCTGGAGAAAGAGGGCACCCAGATGATCCTGGAGGAAGCGGAGAAGAAGCTTTTTAATGTTCTTCAGCGCCGTTCCAGTGATGAGTTTGTGCCCATCCAGCAGGTTGTTTTAAACGCAGTCAATAATATTGAGAAGGCTTCCAAGATGAAGGGCACTGTAACGGGTATTCCTACTGGTTTTGTGGATCTGGATTACAAGACTTCCGGAATGCATGCTTCAGATCTTGTGCTGATCGCAGCACGTCCTTCCATGGGAAAAACCGCTTTTGTTCTGAACATTGCCCAGTATATGGCGTTCCGCAAGGATGTTACCGTCGCTATATTCAGTCTGGAGATGTCCAAGGAGCAGCTGGTAAACCGTCTCCTTGCAATGGAATCCCACGTAGACTCACAGAATATGCGAACCGGTAATCTGAAGGATGAGGACTGGACCAAGCTGGTTGAAGGCGCAGATATCATCGGCCGTTCCAATCTGATCATTGATGATACACCTGGTATTTCCATCTCTGAGCTTCGTTCCAAGTGCAGAAAATATAAGCTGGAGCACAATCTGGGAATCATTATGATCGACTATCTTCAGCTGATGAGTGGAAGCGGACATTCGGATTCCAGACAGCAGGAGATTTCTGATATTTCCCGTTCCTTAAAGGCACTTGCCCGTGAGATCAGCGTTCCGGTGATCGCTCTTTCCCAGCTTAGCCGAGCGGTTGAGCAGCGTCCGGATCACAGACCGATGCTTTCTGACCTTCGTGAGTCAGGAGCTATTGAGCAGGATGCGGATATGGTAATGTTCATTTATCGTGATGATTATTATCATAAGGATACAGAGAAGAAGGGAATTGCTGAGATCATTATCGCCAAACAGAGAAACGGCCCTATTGGTACCGTAGAACTTGTATGGCTGCCTCAGTATACACAGTTTGTAAATATGAAAAAATAGGAAAATGCTGAGAAATTCAGTCATTTCATGGAAAAGGCCGGCATGTTATGTCGACCTTTTTTTCTTGCATTTAAATGCCCCTTTGTTATAATAAAATCAGTGAATTTCATAAGGAGGGGTAGTATGGAAAAATGCTATACCGTGGCTGAGACGGTAAAGCTGACAGGGGTAAAGTCCTATGTTCTCCGTTACTGGGAGGACGAGCTTTCCATTCCTGTTGGCAGAAACGAGCTGGGGCACCGCTGCTACACTCAGGATGATATTCAATTGTTTTTGAACATTAAAGAACTGAAGAACAGAGGTCTGCAGCTGCGGGCCATACATGATCTGCTTCCCAAGCTTGTGAAAAAAGAAGCAGTGGAAGTGACTGCGCCAGGGGAACAGGACAAAATACAGCTGCTTGAATTGGAAAGGCTGGAAAAAGAGGAGAGGGAAAACAGGGGAGAGCTTCAGGAGGGAGTGCTGGAGCATGGGGAAACTGTGCAAGAAAAACCAGATCCGAAAATTCTGGAATTCCAGGAAATACTGGAGCGTCTCATCACCCAGGAGCTTCATGCGAAAAAAGAAGGGGAAGAGAGATGGCGGACGCTGGATGAAGCAATCCGGAGGCAGCAGATGGCAAGAAGAGAAGCGGCTGCAGCTTCGGAGAAGAAGAATAAGAAAAGAAAATAAGACAGGCTTTTGAGGGGCAAAATGAAGCGCGAAGAATGAGAGTCGTAAATTAGGAAAAGTATGGTAAAAAAAGGGGAGTCCCATAGGAACTCCCCTTCCATGCTATCAATCCCTTGTACGAGAAAATCAACCCTCGCTGATAGCGCCTGTAGGACAGGCATCAGCACAAGTTCCGCACTCCATGCAGGAATCTGCATCGATTACGTAATGCTCATCTCCCTGAGAAATAGCACCTGCTGGACACTCGCTCTCGCATGTTCCACAGCTTACACACTCATCAGAAATTACATATGCCATTGTTATATCCTCCTTTGATCTCTTTAATTCCCTAATGGGATATGACTCTATTCTAATATATATGACATAGGATATCAAGTACAAAATTATAAACAAAATTTTAGAATTGTGGTAGTTGCGTAAATGTGCATTTGGTATTATAATGGTGGAACGTGGAGAATCGTTTCTGTTTATAGAGAAAAACAGTTTAGATTTTTTCATGGATGTTCTAATTCAAAAAGGAGGAAACAGATCATGGCACAGGTGACAAAAGACATGCTGATCGGTCAGCTTCTTCAGTTAGATCCTAATATGGCTGGTATTCTTATGGCATCCGGTATGGGATGTGTAGGATGCCCATCCGCACAGATGGAATCTCTGGAGGAGGCTGCTATGGTACACGGAATTGATGCTGACGTTTTAATTCAGCAGCTGAACGATTATCTTGCAGGCCGTTAGTATATGAATACCCGTAAGGGGTTATATACGAAGTGATAAATAAAAGGGACTGGCAGTTTGCCAGTCCTTTTTATTTATCATGATAAGCGCGTCAAAATCCATGCCCTTATGAGAGCTTGGTAACTGCTGCGATAACGGGCAAAACTTGCAGAGCGTGTTTTGTCCTGCTTATTCCAATGTCAGATCTTCGCAAGCTGCTGCAGGGCTTTGCGTGAGATCAGTTCTCCGTGTTCTTTCAGATGTGCTTCGCCGGAAGACGTGAAAGCACGCCCATTTCCATATTCAGAGAGAATGTTGCAGACTTTATTGAATTCCTCTGCAGTGCAGGCAGACTGATGTACGATCAGCTGGTAAAGGGCATTTTCATCTTTATAAAGGGTATTGACACCATTATAGAAGCCGTCCAGTCCATGGGCTACTGCAATGACATCATCCAGAGCCTGGAAGGTATAAAGCCTTACCAGATCTACAGAAACCTTCCTTGTGTTGGAGGAAGAACTACTGGAAGCCTCTTCTTCGGAGCCTGCGGAAGAAACAGAAGCATCATCTCCGTCTTTCTTCTTCGCAGAATCCTTCTGACCGGATGCTTTCACAGTCTCTTCGTAGAGCTTCTGGAAAATATCAATAATATTGTCAGCTCCATCAAAATGGAGAGTCTCTGTTTTGGTTTTCTTATATGGTGAAAACTTGGAAAAACGGGTGTCAAGCTCTTCTGGATCTTCTACTTTCGTGACGATCAGGATCACACTTTCCCCGTTTACCGGAATTGCCTCGATCATCAGCGGGATGTTATCAGCTTCAAAGCCAAATTCAATCTGGGCCTGCTGCATCATTTCCCGGAAAAGCTTTTTCGCTTTATCTGTGCCATAGGCAAGCTCGCTGATGCGGATCTGGTGACTGTCGAGATCTTCTTTTGTAAGGGTACAGCGAATCTGGTTATCACTGATTTTTTCTATTTTCATATGATCACATCCTGTTCTTTGTGGAGTTATAATGTTATCTTATCTTGATTTCTCATTGTATAATATATGTTTCAAAAGTGCAATAGGAAAAAAACAGGTAATTTTCGCTCTAATTATTAAATTTTTCGAAACAGATTGGGAAAAAAGAATAAACTGGTCAAAAGCTCTTGCATAATGGAAAAGGAATCCGTATAATGAGGAGCAAGAAAAAGGAAACGGTCCTGTGACTCACAAGATTAAGAGCGCAACTGTTCACAAGTTCGTATTAAGTATTAACATTAACATCTGTTTTTTTCTAAAAACAGCGCTTATTTATCATACAGCGTATCAGCTGTGGCGTTGTTTATATTCCCTGAAGATGAAATGAATCCAAGCTCCGTCTCTTTTTTCTGTAAAATGATTCAGGTGTTTTCTGAATCCATAAAATGGGAAAGGAGGTTAGGACACGAAGCGTATATCACGATCAGGAAAGGAAGAATCCTGCAGATCGCTGGAAGGTGAACTCACCCAGTACGAAGAGCTTGGAATCACTCTTTATCTGGAGGGAAAGCCCAGTGATGCCAGAACCATTGCAAAAGCCTGTCAGATTGCAGATGGAGGAGGATATATGCGGGATTACACAGAAGATGGGCAGGGACATATTGCCCGTGTAGATTTCGATTTTGTGCTCGACGAGCAGTAAGAGGTAAGCCATGTAAAATGCCGGGAATGCTTCTGAAACAGCAGTTTCCCCCTACTCATGCTTTATAAGAAGACATTTCCGGCATTTACCAAAAGAAAGAAGGATTCAGCGGTGATATGCTGTGGCTGTTATAAATGGAGTGAACAGCGACAAAAATAGTAAAGAAGAATGTAAACAATTTGTAAAAAGTCGAATTATGTAATACAATCCCAAAATAAAGTGTGCTATAATAAATTGCGTCTGCGGTGAAAAGCCGGCAGGAAACTGTAGCGATGAAATTTGTACCGAGAGGATAAATTAATTTATGAAAAGAAGAATTAATCCGGTAGTGATAGTGGGCGTTCTGATTGCAGTAGTGGCATTGATCGGAATCATAACAACCCTGATCATGCGTCGTATCCCTACCAGGAAACAGATGGATTTAACGGAATATTATGGACAGACGGATGATTCCGAAGCTGTGATCATAATTGGAACACAGATTCTGGAAGAACGGGCAGTCATGTCTGGAGAACAGCCATACCTGCCTGTTGATGTGGTGGACAGCTATCTGAACCAGAGATATTACTGGGATGAAGAAGGTCAGCAGATTCTTTATGCCACACCTTCAGAACTGGTATATACGCCAGCTTCTTCTGAAGCAGGCGGGTATGTGTGGCTGAAGGACGGAACTGCATATCTGAGCCTTGATTTTATAAAGAAATATACAGATTTGGATACTTATGTGTACCAGCAGCCGAACCGTGTGGCAATTCAGAAAGATTTTTCTGATGTATCAGTTGTCACAGCAAATAAGGATACTTATGTACGTTACCGCGGTGGAATTAAGTCTGAAGTCCTTTCACGAGTAAATAAAGGAGACAATCTGATCCTTATGGAAGAACTTGAGAACTGGGATCAGGTGGCAACCTGGGATGGCTACATCGGTTATGTGGAGAAGAAGAGTGTAAGCGATGTCCAGACACTGAATATGGACCGGGCAGCAGTGGGAGAGTCTTATACGTACCTTACCATAGATGAGCCAGTGAATCTGGTATGGCACCAGGTAATGTCCACAGATGCCAATGCAGGACTTTCCGATTCTATCCAGAACATGACCGGAGTAAATGTGATTTCTCCTACCTGGTTCTATGTGACAGACAACAGCGGCAATATTATCAACAATGCCACTGCTGATTATGTAGCCACAGCCCATGACCGGGGCTTGAAGGTATGGGGACTGGTGGATAACTTTACTCAGGATATCAGCACCTATGAAGTATTGTCTAAGACAAGTTCCAGACAGAACCTGGTCACCCAGCTGGTGAATGCAGCGGTTGGGGCTGGAATTGATGGAATCAATGTGGACTTCGAGCAGCTCAGTGAAGATGTAGGCGTTCATTTCCTGGAGTTCCTCCGTGAGCTTTCGATAGAGTGCCATAAGAATAACCTGGTTCTTTCCGTAGACAATCCGGTTCCGGAAGATTTTACCAGTCATTATGACCGGGCAGAACAGGGAAAAGTGGTAGATTATGTAATTATTATGGGATATGATGAGCACTACGTAGGTTCCGAGGAGGCTGGTTCCGTGGCTTCTCTTCCATGGGTAGAGAAAGGAATCCAGGATACCATTGCAGAAGTTCCTGCAGAGCGTGTGATCAATGCAGTTCCATTTTATACAAGACTCTGGAAGACAGAGGCAGGCAGTCTTTCCAGTGAGGCCATTGGAATGGATACTGCACAGGAAGTGGTAACTACCAATAATGCCCAGGTATACTGGGACAGCGATGTAAGCCAGAATTATGGAAGCTTTGAGAAAGATGGATGTACCTATCAGATCTGGATCGAGGATTCCCAGTCCATTGCAGCCAAGGTACAGCTGGTGCAGAAGTATAATCTGGCAGGTGTTGCTGCATGGAAGCTTGGATTTGAGAACAGCGGTATCTGGCAGGTGATCACAGACAACCTGTCTGGCAGTACAGCAGAATAAAGAATGCTATTGTTTACAAAGTAAAGAATAGCCGAAAATTACGAATGATAAAAACACTCTTTGAAACATATATATGGTGTGAAGGGCGCTTGTTGATTCCTGTTTACTGAGGAGACAGGAACTAATAGGTTCAGGCAGTTTATATATGACAGGGGTGTTTTTTTCATTGAAAAGACATATAATGGAATTGCTGATGGGATGTCTTTTACTGGTATGCTTCTATTATCTTTCCAGAGAGGCAGCGGCCGTGTCTGTGGAGATGAACCAGAAGAAGGTAATTGTGGTGGATTGTGGACATGGCGGAATTGATCCAGGCATGATCGGCATAGACGGCCTGAAGGAGAAAGAGTTTAACCTTGCTATTGGTTTGAAGGTGAAGGAGGCTCTGGAGAAAAGAGACTTCCAGGTTGTGATGACAAGAGACACAGATACAGGTCTCTATGAGGAGGCTTCCAATAATAAAAAAGCCCAGGATATGCAGAAGAGGATCCTTCTGATACAGGAGGTGAAGCCGGTCCTCACAGTGAGTATTCATCAGAACAGCTATGAGGATTCCGGGGTAAAAGGTCCTCAGGTGTTTTATTACCGGGATTCTATGCAGGGAGAGGAACTGGCGAAGATCCTGCAGGAGAAATTAAATGAGTACCTTCAGGTAGAACGGCCAAGGGAAGCAAAAGGGAACACTACATATTATCTGTTGAGACGAAGTCCGGGAGTTTTGAATATTGTGGAATGTGGCTTTCTTACCAATCCGGAGGAGGCAGCCTTGTTATCTCAGGAGAAGTATCAGCAGAAAGTGGCCGAGGCTGTGGCTGACGGAGTGGCAGAATATGTAAATGGGATGAAATGAAATGCGGCAGCAAGGAAGAAAAAGAACAGCAGCTGGTAATGAGAAAACCTCTCATTTGATTAGAACTATATACTTTTCAGAAAGAACGGATTCTGCTATACTGGACTGGAAAAAATAAGTGAGGAAATACCATGTTAGGATATATTTATCTGATTTTAGCGGTGCTTTTGGGCAGGGAGATTACAAGACCGCTTTTACCAGAACAAAGAATAAAAGAAAAAGGAGTTACCCCCTGTTGGATCACATTTTTCGCTGCTTTCGGGTGCGGGATATTGGTTCTTACCTGGGCGGTATACATAGCTGCATGGCTGTTTAGCGTATGTGGAGGAATGGAGAAACCGCTTTTTGCAGCTAATCTTCTGGTGCTGGCGGCAGTGGGGCTTCTTCTGACCGGGATTTATTATAGAAGAAAATGTTCTTTTAAGAAAATAAAAGAGAATATTTCCCGAAATTTTCCGCCGCGGAAGGAAATCTTCTTTTTTCTGATCCTGTTTGCTGCGGTTATGTGGATCATGTTTTATGTATTTCACATCAGTGGGGGATATCTGTATTCCGGATTTACGGTATTTGGTGATTATGCGCCCCATACAGCCATGATGCGGTCTTTTTCACTGGGAAATAATTTCCCTACCCAGTATCCTCATTTTGGCGGTGCTGATGTGAAATATCATTTCATGTTCCAGTTTCTTACTGGAAATCTGGAATATCTGGGTATGCCAATTGATGTTGGATATAACCTTGTGAGCAGTCTGTCCCTCTGGGGCTTTTTCGCAATGCTGTATTCCCTGGCGAAGCGGTTTAGCAAAAGTATGGCAGCTGGTGTGTTGGCTGTGGTCTTTACGGTATTTCGAAGTGGAACGGCATTTTTCAGATTTGCCTTTGAGCATTTGGGGGCAGGTGATCTGTGGGAGACACTTTCACAGAATACCACTTTTATTGGCTATACCCCCAATGAGAACTGGGGACTTTGGAATTTTAATGTTTATCTGAACCAGAGGCATCTGGGCTTTGGGCTTCTGCTGGTGGCTGTTTTGCTGTGGATTTTTATGGAGTGGCTGGAAGAAGGCTGCGCACATGAAGAGAAGGGGATTTTGTGGTTGAGAAACCGCTTCTTTACCAGTGAAGCCTGGAAATGCAAAAGACCGGAGACTGCACTTCTGGCAGGGCTGCTTCTGGGACTCTGCTCCTTCTGGAATGGAGCGGCGGTAATTGCCGGCCTTTTGATCCTTGCAGGCTTTGCAGTGTTTTCAGATGGCAAGCTGGACTACCTGATTGTGGCGGTGGTAACGATCTTGTTCTCGGAAATCCAGTCGAAGATGTTCGTAAGTGGAAGCGTTGTTACCCCTTCTATTTATCTTGGGTTTCTGGCGGAAGAGAAGACTCTTTCGGGAGTGGCGTGGTATCTGTTTGAGATCAGCGGGCTGGTTTTCCTGGGCGTGCTGGTACTTGTATTTTTTATGAAGCGAATGGAAAGAGCAGCGGCAGTTAGTATGCTGTTTCCGACAATATTCGCGTTTCTCATTTCCCTTACACCAGATGTAAATGTAAATCATAAATATATTATGATCTCATATGCGTTTCTTACAATTTTCTGGGCGGATGCGGTGTGCAGACTGTTCAGAACCAGATATTTAATCGGAAAATTGATGGGAATCCTTCTGGCAATGAGCCTTACGGTTACAGGAATTTATGATTTTGTGGTAGTATTAAAGGACAATGATTCCGGACACAGAGTTGCTGTAAATCTGGAAAGCGGTCTTACAGCATGGCTTTCAGAGAATCTTGGAAAAAATGACCTTATCCTTACGCCGGAATATAGCATGAATGAGGTTACGATGTCTGGTGTAATGCTGTACCTTGGCTGGCCTTATTATGCATGGTCTGCCGGATATGATACGTATTACAGGGCAGAGCAGGCGGTGGTGATGTACACTACAGATAGTTCCCAGGTGCTGAAGGAAACAGTTGAGAAAGAACATATCACTTATATCCTTTATGAGGATGGGATGAAATTTGAGGAAAAAGAATGCCGTGAAGATGTGATCGCGGATACTTATCCTCTGGTTTATGAATCAGATGATGGGAGAATCAGAATTTATGGAACAGAACAATAAGAAAAAGCTGAACACGCAAATGATCATAAAAATCCTGTTAGCAGTGGTGCTGCTTGGATTGTCTGCTTTTCTGCTGAAAGGGGACGTCTGGACCTTTTGGACCTGGTGGCTGCTGGCAGGTGTGCTGGGATTTGCAGCTATGCCGGTTACAGGCAGGCTGTTCTGGCGTTTTGAGGACAAAGGCTGGATTTTTTCAAAGGTTCTGGCAATAGCAGCTACAGGATTTCTTACCTGGTTTCTGGTTTCTATTAAGCTGCTGCCATTTAATGCGCTCACATGTACAGCGGTATGTGTAATATGTGCGGTCATCTGTCTTTTCTTATTAAAAAAACAGTCCAGGGAGAAGATTGAGTGCTTTCCAGTAGAGCATATATCCTTGATCTACTGGGAGGAACTGCTGTTTTTTGCTGCCTTTCTAATGTGGACCTATCTGGCTGGCTTCCATCCGGCTGCATATGGCACTGAGAAATTTATGGATTATGGATTTATGGAGGCCATGATGAGAAGCACCACACTTCCGGCAAGGGATCTGTGGTATTCAGAAGGCCATATTAATTATTATTATGGCGGTCAGTATTTTGCGGTATTTCTTACCAAGCTTTCCCATACAAAGGTAGAGCTGACCTATAATCTTATGCGTACCTTTGTTGCCGGACTGGCTTTTGCCATGCCGTTTTCCCTGGTTTACCAGATGATGGCGGACCGCATGAAAGGGCAGGAAAAAGGTGAGAAAACAATCAGAAGGCTTCCATATGCAGCTGGTTTTACAGCTGGTCTTGCAGTCTCCATTGCTGGAAACATGCACTATGTAATTTATGCACAGATCATTCCATGGATCGAGAAGCTGACGGGGCAGGAGGTGAGCTCTTACTGGTTCCCTGATGCAACCCGTTATATCGGCTATAATCCATACCGTGAGGAAGATCGGACGATCCATGAATTTCCATGCTATTCTTTTGTACTTGGAGATCTCCATGCCCATGTAGTAAATATTATGTTTGTACTTCTTGTGATAGCACTTCTTTACGTGTGGCTAAGAGGCGTGCGCAAGAAGACGGTGCCAGTGGATGCATCCATGAAAGAGGGAAGCTTCTGGAAAGAGCAGCTTCTTATGCCCCATCTTTTGGTGGTAAGTGTGCTTCTTGGCATGTTCCAGTGGACAAACTTCTGGGATTTTGTAATTTATTATGTGGTAACTCTTGGAACGGTATTATTTGCCAACATTCTCAGATTCCAGGGAAAAATAAAGAAGACCATTGCCGTGACTTTTGTACAGATGGCAGAGATTTATCTGGTGGCATATCTTGTGATCCTGCCCTTTACCCTGCAGTTTGATACTATGGTGGACGGCGTTGGAATCGCAAAATATCATTCCTATTTTTATCAGCTGATGGTATTGTGGGGGCTTCCGGCAGTTCTTACGATCACCTTCATAATTGCCATTCTCTGTGAGAAATTAAGAGGGATGGAGCACAAGAGCCTGTATCGTCTTATGAAGGCAATCCGTACAGCGGATCTTTTTGCCATTATTACCGGGCTTTGTGCAATTGGGCTTGTAGCAATTCCAGAATTGGTCTATGTGCGCGATATTTACGAAAATGGAAATGCCAGGGCAAATACCATGTTCAAGCTTACCTATCAGGCCTATATTTTGTTTGCATTGACTATGGGATACGGAATTTACAGGCTATTGGTGGTATCCAGACAGAAGCTTGCTAAGATTATTTCTGCAATCTGTCTGTTTTTCCTGATCTGGACGGTAGGATATTTTGGAAAGAGTGTCACCTCCTGGTTTGGAAAAGTACTGGATCCGTCTGGCTATCAGGGACTTTATGCACTGGGCTATCTGGATACTGATTTTTCGGAGGATGCAAAGGCAATCCAGTGGCTGAAGGAGAATATAAAAGGTTCTCCTGTTGTTCTTGAGGCGAATGGGGACAGTTATACCGGCTTTGAGCGTGTGTCTGCATCCACCGGCCTGCCAACCATTCTTGGATGGTATGTTCATGAATGGCTGTGGAGAAATGACACAGATGATCTGAATCAGAAGAGTGGAGATATTACGGCAATCTATACTTCCCAGGATGAAGAACAGGTAAGAGCACTTTTAAAGGAATATGACGTTTCTTATATCTTTGTGGGTTCTAAGGAAATTGAGAAATATGAAGATTCTTTAAATAATACCCTGCTTCATAATCTTGGAGAAACCGTGTTTATGGATGAAGATTCCGGTACTTATATTGTAAAGGTGGATTGACATTAATTCAGAACTGGTGTTATAGTAAGGAATGCTGAAAAAAATAGAAATATACTGAAAATGAAAAGAAAAAGAAAGCTGGATTAAAATGAAAGCAGAAATTGTATCCATGACGGCAGAGGCCATTGATCAGGAAGCCCTTGCCCGAGGCGGAGAAATATTAAAAAAAGGAGGCCTGGTTGCATTTCCTACAGAGACTGTCTATGGTCTTGGCGGAAATGCGCTGGATCCTATGGCATCCAAAAAGATCTATGCTGCTAAGGGACGTCCTTCTGATAATCCGCTGATCGTGCACATTGCAGATATTAAGGCGCTTGCACCTATTGTAAAGAATGTGCCTGAGAAAGCGAAGATCCTGGCTGAGAAATTCTGGCCAGGTCCTCTTACCATGATCTTTGAAAAATCAGATTTAGTTCCATTAGAGACAACTGGCGGACTTAACAGTGTGGCGGTCCGTTTTCCAAGTGATCCCATTGCGGCGCAGCTGATCCTGGCAGCAGGCGGTTATGTGGCAGCACCAAGTGCCAACACTTCTGGAAGACCAAGCCCTACTACAGCACAGCATGTAGAGGAAGATTTAGGAGATGCCATTGATATGATCATTGATGGCGGCCCGGTTGGAATTGGCCTGGAATCTACCATTGTTGATTTTACAGAGGATGTTCCTGTGGTTTTAAGACCAGGATATATTTCCCTGGAAATGCTTCAGGAGGTCCTTGGAGATGTGCGTATGGACAAAGGCCTGATAAAGCCTGACAGTAAGGTACATCCTAAGGCTCCAGGAATGAAATACCGGCATTATGCACCGAAGGCCGACCTTGCGATCGTGGAAGGTCCGACGGAAGAGGTGATTCATGCCATCAACCAGTTTGTAAAGGAAGACCAGGCGAATGGTCTTCAGGCAGGTATTATTGCCACAGAAGAGACCATTTCCAAATATCCTCTTGGAACTGTGAAATGTATTGGAAGCAGGGAAGCTGAGGAGACCATTGCCCATAATCTTTATGAGGTACTGCGTGAATTTGACCAGTGCCAGGTAAGTAAGATTTATTCAGAAGCTTTTTATACACCTAAGATGGGACAGGCGATTATGAACCGGCTTTTAAAAGCAGCCGGACACAAAATCATTCAAGTAGGGAGAGAAGAAAAATGAGAGTAGCATTAGGTTGTGACCATGGCGGATTTGAACTGAAACAGGAGATTATCAAACATCTGGAAGAGAGAAATATTGAATACAAGGATTATGGCTGCCACAGCACCCAGTCAACCGATTATCCTATTTATGCCAAGAAGGTAGCACATGGTATTCTGGATGGAGAATGTGACCTTGGAATTCTGGTATGTGGAACCGGTATCGGTATCTCTATTACCGCAAATAAGATCAAAGGCATTCGTGCAGCAGTGTGCACCGACTGTTTTACTGCTGAGGCTACAAGACTTCACAATGATGCCAATATCCTGGCACTTGGCGGCCGTGTGGTAGGTCCTGGACTTGCCCTTAAGATTGTGGATACCTTCCTGGATACCCCATTTTCCAATGAGGAAAGACATATCCGCAGAATCGCTCAGATCGAGACCGAGTAGAAAGGAGTGCTTTCCTATGGAAAAAAATATGCAGATGGCGCCTGTAAGTGCAGCTGTAAATCTGAATCATAAAAGAGAGGGATATCTGACCTGGGATGAGTATTTTATGGGAGTTGCCATGCTTTCCGGAATGCGTTCCAAGGATCCCAATTCCCAGGTGGGGGCATGTATTGTCAGCGATGACAATAAAATCCTTTCCATGGGATATAATGGCTTTCCCAAGGGCTGTTCTGATGATGAGTTTCCCTGGGCAAGAGAAGGGGAGCCTCTGGACACCAAGTATCTGTATGTAACCCATAGTGAGCTGAATGCTATTTTGAATTATCGTGGAGGAAGCCTTGAAGGGGCGAAGATGTATGTAACGCTTTTCCCCTGCAATGAATGTGCCAAGGCGATCATCCAGGCTGGAATCAAGACTCTGGTCTATGATTGCGATAAATATGCAAGTACTCCGTCTGTTCTGGCATCCAAGAGAATGCTGGATTCAGCAGGCGTGCGTTACTATCAATATAAAAGAACCGGACGCGAGATTTCGCTGACAGTGTAAGAAGAGGTTAGTCGTGGAAAATACAAATGAAAATAAAGAAGGATTAATAAAACAGTCTGGCAATTGGAAGAAGACGCTTGGACTTGTTTTGAATATTGCATTATTAGTGCTGATTGATGGATTGATGATCTATACTTTTATCAGTGATGGAAATACTCTTTCCAGAAAAACCGCATTTAAGATATTACTGCTTCTCGTAGGCAATATCATGTTTCTTGTGCTTTTGTTCTGGGGAGAGAGAATAAGCAGCAAAATAAAAAATACAGCTGCTATGAGGATTGTGGATGTATTGCTTTTGCTGGCAACTCCTGTGATCGTATTCTGGTTTGTACAGATGATTACATGGCTGTCAGGTTACAAGAATAAAGCAGTAGAAACGATTCGTGGACTGTTTACCATGTCTTTGAATATGAATCAGCCGTATCTGGCTGTTAACCTGGCAGTTTATGCAGCATTTTTTGTTCTGCTGATTCTAATCTGCCGTAAGGTGAATCTTGCATCAGCTGCGCTGTGTTACTTGCTGGTGATCATGGCAATGGTAAACTATTTTGTAATGGAGTTTCGTGGGGAACCATTTTTACTTCTGGATGTTGTGGGAATGGGAACCGCTGCAGAAGTAGTTGGGGAATATAGTTTCAAAATCAAGCTTATGCTGGGAATCCCCCTGATTTATTCGTTGGTGTTCAGCCAGCTGGTTCTGAAATTCCAGAAGTTGGAGCTTGGTAAGAAGAGCAAAAAGAACACAGGGGTTCGTTTTGGTGTACTTGCAGCACTTATTTTAACACTTTGTGTTTCGATGAAGCCTCTTATGCAGGTTTTAGGACCAGTGCCGTTATGGAGGATTAACCGTATTTACAAACTGCAGGGGTATACATTGTCTCTGTTCAAGGAAATTCAGTATTTCTATATTGACCAGCCTGCGGGATATTCAGAAGAGAAAGTAGAAGAGTTAGCCCAGAAACTTGAAGCTGGGGAAAATATCGTGGCTGAAGTTATGGGAAATGATTCCAGTGATTCAGGTAAAGAAGCGGATACATCAGCAGATACTTCTTCAACGGTGACGCCTACTAATATCATTATGATTATGAACGAGAGTCTTGCGGACTTTGAAAATGTGGGAAAAATAAAGACGGATGTGGAGATTCTTCCATACATAAGAAGTCTTAATAAGAATGTAAAACATGGACAGCTTCATGTACCTACTTTTGGAGCTGGTACTGCCAGATCAGAATATGAGGCGCTTACTGGAAACAGTATGAGTTTCTTACCGTCAGGAAGTGTGCCATATCAGTTGTATGTGCGTGATCCGGAATACGGTATGGCTGATATTTTGAAAGACCAGGGCTACTATACAATTGCAATGCACCCCAATAAGGCTCATAACTGGAATCGTGCTGCAGTATACCCGGAAATGGAATTTGATGAATTTATCAGTCTTGAAAACTGGGGAGATGAGCATAGAGAGCTGCTTAGAAATTACGTCAGTGACAAGGCTACTTTTGAAAAGATCATCAGTCTCTATGAAGAAAAGAAACAGGATGAAAAGCTGTTTACGTTCTGTGTGACAATGCAGAATCATGGTGGATATACAGTGGGCGACAGAGCCGGCTTTGAACCTACTGTGAAGCTTAATTACGATAAGGAGTTCCCGCTGGCTGAAACATATTTATCATTAGCCAGAGAGTCTGATTCTGCCTTCAAAGAACTTTTGGAGTACTTTGAAAAAGTAGATGAACCTACTATGATCGTTATGTTTGGCGATCACTGGCCAAAGATTGAAGAAGAATTTATGGCCAAACTGTTAGGTGGTGACAGACAGGGACTTGATCTGGTTGCTGGTCAGCAGTCTTATACGACACCATATGTGATTTGGACCAACTATCCGTCTGAGACAGTAGAAGAGGATTTCAGTGCCAATTATCTTGGCAGCTATATGCTTCAGCTGGCTGGACTTGACATGCCGGAATACAATCAGTACCTTATGGATCTGAAGGAACAGCTTCCGATCATCGGAATTGGAGCTGTTTGCGATAAAGATGGAAACTGGTATGCAACGGATGATCTGCCAGCAGATTACAGTGAGCTGATGACGGACTACAATATCCTGGAATACAACAACCAGTTTGAGAAGAAAAATGTGCTGGAGAGTTTGTTCACACTGCACTAAACGGACATGTCGCCTACCGGCGACATCACCGTTTATGAAAGTCAGCTGTTCCGCGCCTGTGGCGCTCCCACAGCTGCCGACCGCATTCGTAATCGGTGAATGTTCCCTCCGCCAACAAACTAAGAACGCCAGAAGAAATTTTCCTTTAAAAGAATTTCTTCTGACGTTTTTTCTTCCCCTTTTTTGAATATCCATACTTGACATAAGAAAAATTTTCGCATAAAATAAACGAGTCAGACAGATAAATTCAGTAAATCAAATTTATATGGAAACGGCAATGAAGAGAATAGTACATGAGGAGCAATCTCAGAGAGAAATCCAGGCTGGAAGGCAATGCTGTGAGGATTTTGTGCGCGAGTCATGGAACCGGCCTCGGAGCTCCGTATGATTGAAGTACGGCGTATGTCCTACGTTATCGGGATAATTGAGTGAGCAGTGGAATAGAAATTTGAGGATAGATTTCCCTTGATCCGGTGCTAATCAGGGTGGTACCGCCGAAGCCTTTCGGTCCCTTTTTCAGGGATGGAAGGTCTTTTTTTATGTGATTTTCAGATTATACATAGAAGAAACCAGATTTCCCTGGTATGAAAATGAAAAAGTCCCAGACAACGGCCTCGAATCAGGAAGCTGAATGGGCAGAATGCATGCGTGAGCAGGGCACCAGAGCCTTTTTTAAACAAGCTCTGGTCTGGCTGCGAATGCGGAAGTTATTTTCCTGTATGGGAAATATTTGCAAAAATTGGAAAAAGGAGAAAAATCATGGCAAAAGAAAAGAAAATGGTAGAAGCCATCACTTCTATGGATGTGGATTTTGCACAGTGGTATACTGACGTTGTAAAAAAAGCAGAACTGTGCGGCTATACAAGTGTAAAAGGATGTATGGCGATCAAACCTGCAGGATATGCAATCTGGGAGAACATCCAGAAAGAGCTTGACCGCAGATTCAAAGAGACAGGCGTAGAGAACGTATACATGCCAATGTTCATTCCGGAATCCCTTCTGGACAAAGAAAAAGACCACGTAGAGGGATTCGCGCCGGAGGTTGCATGGGTAACACACGGCGGACTTGACCAGCTTCAGGAGCGTCTTTGCGTACGTCCCACTTCTGAGACTCTGTTCTGCGATTTCTATCAGAAAGAGATCCAGTCCCACAGAGACCTTCCGAAGGTATACAACCAGTGGTGTTCAGTAGTACGTTGGGAGAAAACAACCCGTCCATTCCTTCGTTCCCGTGAGTTCTTATGGCAGGAAGGCCACACCGCTCATGCAACTGCTGAGGAAGCAAAAGAGCGTACTATCCAGATGCTGAACCTGTATGCAGACTTCTGTGAGGAAGTCCTTGCAATCCCGGTTATCAAAGGCCAGAAGACAGAGAAAGAAAAATTTGCAGGTGCTGAGGCTACTTACACCATCGAGTCCCTGATGCATGACGGAAAGGCACTTCAGTCTGGAACCAGCCATAACTTTGGTGATGGATTTGCAAGAGCATTCGGCATCCAGTACACAGATAAGAACAACCAGCTCCAGTATGTACACCAGACATCCTGGGGAATGACAACCCGTATGATCGGTGCCCTGATCATGGTTCACGGAGATAACAGCGGACTTGTTCTTCCGCCAAGAATTGCTCCGGTACAGGCAGTTGTGATCCCAATCCAGCAGAGAAAAGAAGGGGTTCTGGAGAAAGCAGATGAACTGACACAGATCCTGAAAGCAGCTGGCATCCGCGTAAAAGCAGACGTTACAGACAAGAGCCCGGGATTCAAATTCGCAGAGCAGGAAATGCGTGGTATTCCGGTAAGAATCGAGTGCGGTCCGAAGGATATTGAGAACGGACAGGCTGTGATCTGCCGAAGAGATACCAGAGAGAAATACGTTGTGAAATTCGAAGAGCTTGCAGCTAAGGTTCAGGAAGTTCTGGACACTATGCAGAAAGAAATGCTGGAGCGCGCAAGAGCTCACAGAGATGCTCACACTTATGTGGCAACAAATTATGAAGAATTCAAGGAGACCATCAACACAAAACCTGGTTTTGTAAAGGCTATGTGGTGCGGTAACCGTGAGTGCGAGGATAAGATCAAAGAAGACGTTCAGGCAACATCCAGATGTATGCCGTTCGAACAGGAGCATTTAAGCGACGTATGTGTATGCTGCGGAAAACCTGCTAAGAAGATGGTATACTGGGGACGTGCATATTAAAGAGCAAAAGGGTTACGGTTTACTTCGCAGCCAGCAACACGTTTTGCAATGTGTAGTAAACAATGTTAGCGAATTGTAATGAAAAGGGGCAAAATTATTTTGCCCCGCTTTATTTTCTGGAAATGAGGCAGGTGATCACAATGGTATTTGAAATTCCGCAAAAAGTTGAAATAATCATAAATACTCTGGAAAAAGCGGGCTATGAAGCCTACGCAGTTGGGGGCTGTGTCCGGGATGCGCTTCTTGGAAGAACGCCGAATGACTGGGACATCACCACTTCAGCTAAGCCAGAGCAGGTGAAAGCCCTGTTTCGGAGAACGGTAGATACCGGTATCGCCCATGGAACTGTAACGGTTTTGCTGGACAAAGATGGATTCGAGGTTACCACCTACCGGGTGGATGGAGAGTACGAGGATGGTCGTCATCCAAAAGAGGTGACTTTCACCGCCAGCCTGGAGGAAGACCTGAAACGCCGTGATTTTACCATCAACGCCATGGCCTACAATCCGGGAAAAGGTCTTGTGGATCTTTTTGACGGCCAAAGGGATCTGGAAAACAAAGTGATCCGCTGTGTAGGCGATCCCCTGGAGCGTTTCACAGAGGATGCCCTGCGTATTATGCGTGCGGTCCGTTTTTCCGCCCAGCTGGGCTTTTCCCTGGAAGAAGAGACCAGAAAAGCCCTTTCCGTCCTGGCACCAAATCTGAAGCATGTAAGTGCAGAGCGGATCCAGGTGGAGCTTGTAAAACTGCTGGTATCCCCTCATCCCGATTATCTGCGGATCGCCTACGAAGCGGGAGTGACAAGGGAATTTCTGCCAGAATTTGACCGCTGTATGGAGACTCCCCAGAATACCCCTCACCATTGCTACAATGTGGGAGAGCACATTCTTCACAGTCTTTTATATGTGCGCGAAGATAAGGTGCTGCGTCTTACCATGCTCCTTCATGACATCGCCAAGCCTGTTGTGCGAAAAACAGATGAAAATGGCAGAGACCATTTCAAGACACATGCCCCTGTTGGGGAAAAAATGTCTAAGGAAATCCTTCGCCGCCTGAAATTCGACAACGACACCATTGGGAAGGTCAGCCGTCTGATCCGCTGGCATGACCTGCGCCCCACTCCGGCCCCGGCAGATGTACGTAAGGCTGTGAATATCATCGGCGAAGATCTTTTTCCCATGTGGATGGAAGTGCAGTATGCGGACAACAAGGCGAAAAGTGATTACCGCCAGGAAGAGAAAGTGGCCCGTCAGGAAGGCGTCCGAAAGACCTGGGAAGAAATCCTGGAAAAAGGAGAGTGCGTTTCCATGAAAGGGCTTGCTGCTACAGGAAGTGACCTGATCGCAGCTGGCATGAAGCCGGGAAAAGAAATGGGAACGGTGCTCCATAAGCTTCTGGATGCAGTTCTTGAAGATCCTGGATTAAATGAGAAAGAGAAGCTTCTTTCCATGGCCTTTTCGGAAAAATAACTGTCCATATTTGTGATGCACGTAAGCCGTGTCTCTTTTGGAAATCTTATATAGAATAACATATCCCTCCCGCTCATAAGATAGAAGGTATCTGAAAGCCGTTTTTATCTATGCATGACGGGGGGATTTTTATTGTATGATTATGGTCTTAGCACCCTGACCCAGTATGGGATGGAAGCGAAATCCTCATCCCGGACAAGGGGAGCATTGGTATGCCGTACCGATCAGGGACTTCTGATTCTGCGGGAATTTCACGGTTCTGAGAAAAAACTGCTGTTTCAGCAGGAACTGTTAAAAAAATTATCCCAGGAAGGCTGCCTGGTGGACACATTTCTGGAAAATCAGGAAGGATCTCTGGTTACCCGTGATAAGGACAACATTCCTTATACCCTCCAGAAATGGTATGAGGGACGTGAGTGCGACACGAAGTCCAGAGAGGATATTGCAAGAAGTGTCCAGACTCTGGCAAAAATACATAAGTCCATGAACATGCCTGTGGAGGCACCCTATGTGGTACGGCCTCTTACAGAGGAGTATGCAAGGCACAACCGGGAAATCCGGAAGATCCGCAAATTTATCCGGCAGAAAGGCGCCAGTGTCACTTTCGAAAAAGCTTTTCTTGGAAGTGTGCAGCGCTTTCTGGAAAAAGGGGAAAAAGCACTGGAAATGCTTTCCAGGTCGGATTATGAAAAGCTTCTGGACAAAGCCCGAAAAGAAGGGGCTTTGTGTCACGGGGAATACAATCAGCACAATGTGCTTCTTGGCAGAAATCAGACAGCTGTAACCAATTTTGGACATTTTGGATTTGATGTCCAGATCAGTGACCTGTACTGTTTTATGAGGAAAATCCTGGAAAAATATAACTGGGATGTTTCCCTGGCATTAAAAATGCTGGAACAATATCACAAAGTACGCCCTATTTCACCGGAAGAATGGGAAAATTTAAAAATCCGTTTTACCTACCCGGAAAAGTACTGGAAACTGGCAAATTACTACATTTCCCACAGGAAAGCATGGATTTCCGGCAAGAATACAGAAAAATTGGAAAAGGTGATCGGACAGCTGGAAATATGGGGAGATTTCCCGGAAAAATGCTTTGGAAAATACCCTTTCTGAAGCAAAAACCTTGACAATACAAGGCAAAAGGTATATATATAGATAGAAGAATCTTTAGAGGAGGAAACACCATGAATAAGACTGAATTAGTAGCAGCTATGGCGAAAGAAACCAATCTGTCCAAGAAGGACGTTGAAGCTGTTTTAAAATCATTCATCGACGTTGTATCAGAAGAACTGAAAAAAGGTGAGAAAGTTCAGTTAGTTGGCTTTGGTACATTCGAAGTCAGCGAGAGAGCTGCCAGAGAGGGAAGAAATCCTCAGACTGGTGAGACCATGAAGATCGAAGCTTCCAAGGCTCCGAAATTTAAAGCTGGTAAAGCTTTAAAAGATATGGTAAACGCATAATAGCGCAGGCTTTTGCAGGGAGGAACTTCTTAGTTCCTCCTTTTTTTACGCGGGTAACGAGTCGTAACAAAGATATAACCGTCAGGTAATATTTCATTTTAGGAGAGTGCTATGAGATTAGATAAGTTTTTGAAGGTATCCCGCCTGATCAAGAGAAGAACCGTAGCCAATGAAGCCTGCGATGCAGGCCGTGTGCTGGTAAACGACAAGCCAGCCAAGGCATCCGTACAGGTAAAGACAGGGGACACCATTGAGATCCAGTTTGGAAGCCGCAATGTGAAAGTGGAAGTGCTGGATGTGAAAGAAACAGTAAAGAAAGAAGAAGTTGAGAATCTTTATAAGTATATTTAAGCGTAAAATTAAGCATTTTGTGGTGTGCTGCTGTATCGTATTGCCTTTGGCCTATCACAAAACGTGTAGCTATGAATACAGTGAGCAGTAGTTATCGGAGCTGTAATTCTCAAGTTCTAATCAGATAAAAAATTTCATAGATTATCTGTGAACCCACATATTCGGGAGAGAGGGATTTGGAAGAAAAGATCAGGAACATTTCCCAAAAGCTGACCTTAGATAACAGAAAGGAAGCATTGCTCACAGGTGTGAAGGATGTGGTTTCTTTTGACGAGAAAGAAATCCTTCTTCAGACTTCTGAGGGAAGGCTGCAGATCAGAGGCAGCCAGCTTCATGTAAAAGGACTGGATCTGGAAAAAGGAGAAGCTGCTCTTGCCGGACATGTGGATTCTCTTGTCTATTTGTCAAAAGATTCCCCCAAAAAAGAAGAAACATTATTTACAAGGCTGTTCCGTTAAGCTATGAGCACCTATATCCATAACGAAATCTGGCTTTTTGCCCAGGCTATGATAGGAGGAGCCGGGCTTGTGATCTGTTACAGCCTGATCGGTGTCCTGAAACGGCTGCTCCTTGAAAATCCGGCAGCAGGGGGGATTTCGGATATTCTGTACTGGCTGGCAGCTGGCCTTCTGGTGTTTGCCAGAATCTACCAGATTAACCAGGGAATCCTGCGGAATTTTCTGTTTTTCGGAATTGCAGCAGGCGCATTTCTTACATATCTGACAATAAAACCAATATTGGATAAAATTTGCTATATTATCCTGGAGATTCCTGTCAGATTCATAAAAAAAATTTCAAAAAAATATATAAAGCGGTTGCTATTTTGGGGTAAACGTTGTAAAATTTTGGTTAGACAATCTGCAAATCAGTACAAAAATAGTACCAGAAATCATTTGCAGACGAGAAGAGGCAGGAAATTTGGGAAAATCAGGGAGAAAGCGAAGGAAAAAGAGAATAGGGTATAATCATCTCGGAATGTTCGGCATTTCTCTGATCGTTCTGATACTCATGCTGTCTCTTATGGCACAGAGCCGGGATCTTCAGGAATCCCTTGCAGGCTATGAGACCAGGGCGGAAGCATTAAGCCAGCAGATTGAGGATGAGAAGGCACGGACCGAGGAGATTGAGGCGCTGAAGGAATACATGCTCACAGATGAGTATGCAGAGGAGGCCGCCAGAGAGAAGCTGGGGCTTGTGAAGGAGAATGAGATCATTTTCCAGGAAGAGAAGTAACGAAGTTTGGAAGTTTCTGACGATATATTTTATTGGATGTTCGTCATTGTTTGACATATATTTTTATACCGATCCCCTATAATAAGCGTAAGGTGCTGCCGGAGGTGGTACGCAAGGGCAGCAGCCATAAGGCGTTACTGTTCGCAGGTAATATTCCGCGAGGTTTTTTTTGAGCAAAGCTCACAGAAAACCCGAGAATAGCGGCGCGAAATCATGCAGAGCATGATTTCTGTGCATCGCGAAGCGTGATACTGTAAACGTAGTGAACAGTATCCACAAGGCTGTACAGGGGAGGGGAGAATATGCAGGAATGGATAATTGCCATGCTCGTGATCAGTGTACTGCTGGTGGTGCGGGACATGGCAAAAACTTTTTTCAGGGGAAGAAGCTTTCTTAAGGCGGAGCAGTCGGCCGAAGAGAAAAATCCCCAGAAGGAGAAAGTAGAGCGCTATGCAGCGTCTTTCCGAAAATTAGCAGACAGCTTTTACGGACTGCCCTACCGAAAGGATTATTTAAGCAGCGGGCAGGTAGAGGGCATGATACGGGAGACCTGTGAGGAAGTGTGCGACCACTGTTACCAGCGGGAAATGTGCTGGGGAGCCAGGGCACAGGAAATGTACCAGGGAAGTGAGCGGCTGATCCGTTCCACGGAAGAAGGAAATCCAGACAAGATCCAGGAGACAAAAAGCGACTGGATGAGTGTATGCAGTCGTTTTTCCCAGTATTATGAGGTGCTGGGAAGTGCCTATATGCGGGAACGGCAGAAGCTCCTTTTTGATAACCGGATGATCGAAAGCCGCCTGGCTGTGGCGCAGCAGCTTCAGGAAATGTCCAGGATCATGGATATGGTTGCAGAAGATCTGTACGATATTTCCCCTGCAGATCCCCCTCTTATGACCGGATTGAAGAAGCTTCTGGGAAAGCGCCATATTGTGGTGAAGCAGGTCTGGGTGATGGACAAGGTAGAGGGCAGGCGGCAGATCTTTCTCACCATGCGGGCAAGAAGCGGACAGTGTATTTCCGTTAATGAGGTGGCACAGCTTTTGTCCCAGGAATTTGGGACTCCCATGGCAGCTGCCGGCGGGGGAAGACGGATCGTCAATGGAGAATACCACACCATTCATTTTGTGGAAGATGTAAGCTATCAGATCCTTTACGGAGTGGCCAAGCTGACCAAGGAGAGGGAAAAGGTTTCCGGGGACAATTATATCTGCAGGCAGGAGGATGCCGGGCGGTTTGTTATGTGCCTTTCCGATGGGATGGGCTCCGGGGTGGAAGCCTGCCAGGAGAGCGAGGAAGTGGTGGAGCTTCTGGAGCAGTTCCTGGAATCCGGTTTTTCCCAGGAAACAGCAGCGAAAATGGTAAATTCGGCTCTTGTGATGAAGGGGCAGGATGGGAATTTTTCCACTGTGGATATCTGTGCTGTGGATCTGTATACGGGAATCTGTAATTTCCTGAAGGCAGGCGCTTCGGCAACGTTTATCAAAAGGGATCACTGGGTGGAGGCGATTTCGTCGGAAAGCCTGGCAGCAGGACTGATGCAGCAGGTGGATTTCGAGACCTCTTCCAGGAAGCTGTATCACGGGGATTACCTGATCATGATGACAGACGGGGTTCTGGATGCGCTGCCGGCCATGCGTGAGGAAGAGACCATGAAGGAGATCATTATGGATATCCATGAGGAGACGCCTAAGGAGATGAGCCGGGGAATCCTGGAGCGGGTGCTGGGCTACAGCGACTACTGCGCCAGGGATGACATGACAGTGCTTGTGGCTGGCATGTGGAAGAAGTAGGATGGCTGTTTTCCCGGCATAGATATGCAGCCAGATGAGAATGTGAAAGAGATTGGGAGAAGGAATTCAGAGGCAGATGTAGTATGTATCAGAAAGTGAAAGCATATATAAAAGAACATGGCATGATAGAGGCTGGAGATGTGGTTTTTGCCGGAGTTTCCGGAGGCGGGGATTCTATGGCTATGCTGGCATTGTTAAAAAGGTATCAGACGGAGATGCCCTTTTCCCTGTGTGCAGTACATGTACACCATGGCATACGGGGGGAGGAAGCCGACCGGGATGAGCTTCTGGTAAAGGAGACCTGTGAGAAATGGGAGATTCCATTTCTGGCCTATCATTATCCAGTGCCGGAGCTTGCAAAGAAATGGAAAATGGGTTTGGAAGAGGCTGGAAGAAAAGTACGGCAGGATGGTTTTTCCAGGGCAGAAGCCGATTATTTCGGAAAAATAGAAGTGGCGGACCATCAGGATGAGCGAAATGGCGCTGCCGCCCGGCGGGGGAAATCGCGGATCCGCATTGCCCTTGCTCACAACGAAAATGACGTGGCGGAAACCCTGCTCCACAATCTTTGCAGGGGAACAGGACTGAAAGGGCTGGCTGCGATCCTGCCAGTGCGTGATGGGATCGTCCGTCCGGTTTTATGTTTAAATAAACAGGAAATTGTCAATTATCTAATAGAAGAGCAGATTCCATATGCCACAGACAGTACCAATCTTACAGACGATTATACAAGAAACAAGATCCGGCACCAGATCCTGCCTCTTCTGGAGGAACAGGTGAATTCATCCGCTGTCCGTCATATGGCGGAGACAGCCAGTCTGGTAAGCCAGGCGGAGGAGTACCTGTCACGCCAGGGGGCGCTTCTGGTGAAAAAGTACGGGGAGAACCGGGAACAGGGGATCTTTCTGTCGGAAGCGTTCTGGCGGGAAGAGCCTGCAGTAGCATCTTACGGGGTGCTGCAGGTGTTTGAAGAACTGGCAGGGAAACGCAAGGATTTCACAGCTGCCCATGTGAAAAGCGTGGAAAACCTTCTGAGGCTTCAGGTGGGGCGGAGGATCAACCTGCCCTATGGCCTGGCGGCCCTTAGAACTTACGGGGGGATTTTGCTTGGGGAGAGAGAACTGCTTGGAATGTCAGACCGAAATCCCAAAGGGGATGAGCCGGTTTCCCAGGATAATCCTTTTGAGTTGAAAATATTTTCCAATGAAGGCCAGAAGATTGAAGAAAAAACATATACGAAATGGCTGGATTATGATAAAATAGAACAGGAACTGTCCATCAGGACCAGACAGCCGGGAGATTTTCTCGTTGTAGACGAAAAGGGAAGCCGTAAGAAGCTGAACCGTTACTTCATAGATGAGAAGATCCCATCAGAAGAAAGAGACAGCATTCTGCTTCTGTGTGCCGGTTCTGAGGTTTTGTGGGTGGTGGGAGGCAGAATCAATGAGAATTATAAAATAACTCCCAGAACCAGGAGAATATTGGAAATACAATACCAAGGAGGAAAAGATAATCATGAGTGAAAAAATCAGAGTTTTACTGGATGAGGAAACTGTGGAGAAGCGTATCTGTGAAGTGGCAGCCCAGATCAGTGAAGCGTACAAGGGCAAAGAGATCCACATGATCTGCGTTCTTAAGGGCGGAGTATTTTTCATGTGCGAGCTGGCTAAGAGGATCACAGTACCGGTAACTCTTGATTTCATGTCTGTTTCCAGCTATGGAGATGACACCAAATCAAGCGGAGTTGTAAAGATCGTCAAGGATCTGGATCAGCCTCTTGAGGATAAAGAAGTTCTTGTTGTAGAGGATATTATTGACTCCGGAAGAACATTAAGCTATCTGCTGGATGTTCTGAAGAGACGTAATCCAAACAGCGTGAAGCTCTGCACATTACTGGACAAACCAGACCGCAGAGTGGTAGAGGGTGTTGACGTGGATTATTGCTGCTTCAATATTCCGGACGAGTTTGTTGTGGGCTATGGTCTTGACTATGCCCAGAAATACAGAAATCTGCCATACATCGGAGTGGTAGAGTTCGAATGAAAGGAGAATTATACAAGTGAATAAGCAGTCAGGCAGAATTGGCTTGTATCTTGTCCTGATCGTAGCTTTGATCGCAGGTTACCTGTATCTGAACAATCAGGTGTCTGTCCAGAGTGATTATACTTATGGACAGCTGGAGCAGGCCGTAGCAGACGGTAAGGTGACTAGTGCCACGATCCATCAGAACAGCGAGGTTCCAACAGGTTCTGTGATCGTGAACATAAGCGGCGAGGGACAGAAGCGTATTTATGTGGCAGATGTAAATGAGGCAGAGCAGCTTCTTCGTGAGAACGGGCTTGATCCTGCTGTGGAGGATGTGCCGAAGCAGAGCGTATTTCTGACCTCTGTTTTTCCGGTGCTTCTTACCTGTGGTCTTATCATCTTCCTCATGCTGATGATGAACCGTCAGATGTCAGGCGGTGGCGGCGGTACCAATGCCAAGATGATGAATTTTGGCAAAAGCAGGGCGAGAATGTCCATGCCGGATGATAAGAAGGTAACCTTCCAGAACGTAGCCGGTCTGGAGGAAGAGAAGGAGGAACTGAAGGAGGTTGTAGATTTCCTGAAGGATCCTCAGAAATATACCAAGGTTGGAGCCAGAATCCCGAAAGGTGTGATCCTTGTAGGCCCTCCAGGAACTGGTAAGACCCTTCTTGCCAAGGCAGTTGCCGGGGAAGCGGGAGTTCCGTTTTTTTCCATTTCCGGTTCTGATTTTGTGGAAATGTTTGTTGGTGTAGGTGCTTCCCGTGTGAGAGATCTTTTTGAAGAGGGCAAGCGTCACGCACCTTGTATCATTTTTATTGATGAGATCGACGCGGTTGCAAGACAGCGTGGAACAGGAATGGGCGGCGGCCATGATGAGAGAGAGCAGACTCTGAACCAGCTTCTTGTAGAGATGGATGGTTTCGGGGTAAATGAAGGAATCATCGTAATGGCAGCGACTAACCGTGTGGATATTCTGGATCCTGCGATCCTTCGTCCGGGACGTTTTGACCGTAAAGTTGGCGTTGGACGTCCGGATATCAAAGGCAGGGAGGAAATCCTCCACGTTCATGCCAAGGATAAACCTCTTGGAGAGGACGTGGATCTGAAGCAGATCGCCCAGACCACAGCTGGATTTACCGGTGCAGATCTGGAGAACCTGATGAATGAGGCTGCCATTGCAGCTGCAAGAAAAGGCCATGTATTTATCCGCCAGAAGGATATTAAGAATGCCTTTATCAAGGTTGGGATCGGTGCAGAGAAGAAGAGCAAGGTGATTTCCGAGAAAGAGAAACGGATCACTGCTTACCATGAGGCAGGTCATGCGCTCCTGTTCCATGTGCTGCCGGATATGGAGCCTGTTTACACCATTTCCATTATTCCCACTGGAATGGGAGCTGCCGGTTATACCATGCCTCTTCCGGAGAATGACGAAATGTTTAACACCAAGGGCAAAATGCTTCAGGATATTACCACACTTCTTGGAGGACGTGTGGCAGAGGAGCTGATCTTTGGGGACATTACAACAGGTGCATCCAATGATATCAAGCGCGCTACCAGTGAGGCCAGAGCTATGGTGACCAAGTATGGTATGTCTGATAAGATTGGTCTGATCTCCTACGGGGATGATGACGATGAGGTATTTATCGGCAGGGATCTGGCACATACCCGTGGTTACAGCGAGGATGTTGCCAAGGCAATCGACAGTGAGATCCACAGCATTATTGAGGAGTGTCACGACAATGCGAAGAAGATCATTTCTGAACATATGGACGTTCTTCACGGCTGTGCGAAGCTTCTTCTCGAGAAGGAAAAAGTACATCGGGACGAGTTCGAAGCACTTTTTACAATGGAAAAACAGGGTGAATCAAACGAGAGTATATAATATGCACAAAAAATAATAGTGATTTTTGTGAAGTTTGTGCACACTTTTTCGTGGACACATGGTACGATATACATCGTAAAAACCCCCCAATACATTATATAGTTTTTGCTACACCCCATAAGAAGAAATACCTTCTCCAAAAAAGACAGCTTTCATCGGCTGTCTTTTTTACGTTAAGGGGATAAGCCTTTAAAAGTACGCTTTTGTGTTGCTGTGCGAGCGGGACGCGGCGCGGACTCTTTAGTGAAATCGCCTTGAAGATGGGCGGAAGTTTGGAGGATAAGCCGAATTTTAACTGTTGTGGGAAGAATGGTTTTCAGTTAAAATAATATATAAGGCGTAATTTTTTAGAAAGAGGGATGTTATGGATCGTAATAATGCAGATGTAATGAAGAAAATGCAATATATATTGAATATGAGACCGGTTTTGAATACAGAGGCATTGTTCAGCGATGGTTCTGATTATTACCGCAGTCCGTCAAATCCCAAGGCAGGAGACAAAGTCCGGATCCGCTTCCGTACCAAGCGTAATAACGTGGATATGGTTTATCTGGTGTATGATGGCAAGCGCCAGCAGATGGAGCGTGTAGCGAAATCCAATGGATTCGATTATTATGAGACTTCTATTATGATGGGGGAGAAGATCATCCGCTATCATTTTGAGATCACATACGGATGGGTGACCTGTTATTATAATTATCAGGGTGTTTCCATGAACCCGGAGGAACGCCTGGAGTTTGAGATTTATCCGGATTATGACACACCACAGTGGGCGAAGGGTGCAGTTATGTACCAGATTTTTGTAGATCGTTTTTGTAATGGGGATCTGTCTAATGATGTGGAGGACCGGGAGTATTTTTATATTGGGGATATGACTTCCAGGGTGAGAGACTGGGGGAAAGTTCCGGCAGTTATGGGTGTCCGTGAGTTCTACGGCGGTGACCTGCAGGGAATTATGGATAAGCTGGATTATCTGCAGGACCTGGGAGTGGATGTTATTTATCTGAACCCGATTTTTGTTTCTCCGAGCAATCATAAGTACGATATTCAGGACTATGAGTATGTGGATCCTCATTACGGCAAAATCGTGGAGGATATGGAGGGCGGCCTCCTGAATGAGGGGGACCGTGAGAATGCCCATGCCCAGAAGTTTATTAAGCGTGTGACAGATAAACGGAATCTGGAGGCTAGTAATGAGCTGTTTGCCAAGCTGGTGGAGGAGATTCACAGAAGAGGCATGAAGGTGATCCTGGATGGTGTATTTAACCATTGTGGATCGTTTAACAAATGGATGGACAGGGAGCGGATTTATGAGAATCAGGAGGGGTATCCCAAGGGAGCTTATATTTCTGCGGACAGTCCGTATAGATATTACTTTAATTTTTATGATGAGAACCGCTGGCCGTATAACCCGACTTATGATGGCTGGTGGACCCATGATACCTTGCCGAAGCTGAATTACGAGGCTTCCAGGGATCTGTATGACAAGATCCTGGAGATTGGTAAGAAGTGGGTTTCTGCGCCATATAACGTAGATGGATGGAGACTGGATGTGGCGGCGGACCTTGGTCACAGCAATGAATTTAACCATCAGTTCTGGAAGGATTTCCGGAAGGCTGTGAAGGAGGCGAATCCTAATGCCATTATTCTGGCAGAGCATTATGGCAATCCGGAGAGCTGGCTGCAGGGGGATGAGTGGGATACGGTTATGAACTACGATGCCTTTATGGAGCCGCTGACCTGGTTCCTTACTGGTATGGAGAAGCACAGTGATGAGTGCAGGGATGACCTTTATGGAAATAGTGATGCGTTTATCGGGGCGATGAAGACGCATATGAGGGCGCTTCATATGTCTGCGCTTTATACTTCTATGAATGAGTTGTCGAATCATGATCATTCCAGGTTCCTGACAAGGACGAACCGTCGTGTGGGACGTATTTCCTATGCTGGGGCGGAGGCTGCTTCTCAGAATATCAATCCGGCAGTTATGCGTGAGGGGGTTGTAGTGCAGATGACATGGCCGGGGGCTCCGACGGTTTATTATGGAGATGAGGCTGGTGTCTGTGGATTTACGGATCCGGATAACAGGAGGACGTATCCTTGGGGGCATGAGGATCAGATGATGATCGCGTTCCATAGGGATATGATCAGGATCCATAAGGAGTATGAGTTCCTTAGTAATGGATCGCTGGTGTTCCTTTGGAATGATTATCAGGGACTTTGTTTTGGAAGATTTTCTCATGATGAGAGGATGATTGTGATTTTGAATAACCGGAATGAGGACCGGGAGGTGGAGATTGAGGTCTGGAAGACGGGGATCAGCAGGCTGAAGGATTCGGTGTTGAAGAGAATTATGTTGTCTTACAGGGACGGATATACCACTGAGGAATATGAGTATACAGCAAAGGCTGGTGTGATCAGGGTGCCGATGCCGGCGTTTGGGGCGATGGTGCTGTATCATAAGTGTGAGAATCCGACTGTTTTTGTGGAAGATTAAGGGACGCCGTGAGGAGGGGCCTATGGGCTCAAGGCGGAAGGAAAAATGAAAAGTTTGGTATCAGGGCGCTGCGCTGCTGATACGGGGAAACAGGAAATAAAAAACTCCCGAGCGGAATACTCAGGAGTAAATAAAATAGTGGATGGAGAAGGATTCGAACCGCTTTGGCGTATGACAGAAAAACTCCCGAGTATAAAATACTCAGGAGTTAATAAGTAGTGGATGGAGAAGGATTCGAACCGCTTTGGCGTATGACAGAAAAACTCCCGAGTATAAAATACTCAGGAGTTAATAAGTAGTGGATGGAGAAGGATTCGAACCTTCGAAGGCATCGCCAGCAGATTTACAGTCTGTCCCCTTTGGCCACTCGGGAATCCATCCGTGAACGAGATTTATTATATACAATCGAAGTCGGTTTTGCAAGATGTTTTTTCAGTTTTTTTGAGACTTTGTGTGCGAGGGGAATGAAAAAAAGAATCAATAACTCATTTTTTTTGCAAAGAGGTAGACGAATGGGGAAAAATCTGCTAAACTACAGACAATGGAAATAGTTAAGGTGTTTCCAAAGATAGGAGGAATTTTATCATGTATGAGTTAGTTAATGCAACAGAAATGCTGAAAAAAGCAAAAGCTGGACATTATGCAGTTGGTCAGTTCAATATCAACAACCTTGAGTGGACAAAGGCTATTCTGCTTACAGCACAGGAACTGAACTCCCCGGTTATCCTGGGTGTTTCTGAGGGAGCTGGTAAGTATATGGCTGGTTACAAGACCGTTGTTGGAATGGTTAAGGGTATGATGGAAGAGCAGAAGATCACTGTTCCGGTTGCACTTCACCTGGATCACGGCTCCTATGAAGGATGCCTGAAATGTGTTGAGGCTGGATTCTCATCCATTATGTTCGACGGTTCTCATTATCCGATCGAAGAGAACGTTGCTAAGACTAAAGAGCTGGTTAAGATCACAAGAGAGCACGGAATGTCCTTAGAGGCAGAGGTTGGCTCCATCGGTGGTGAGGAAGACGGCGTTATCGGTATGGGCGAGTGCGCAGATCCTAAGGAATGCAAGATGATCGCTGATCTTGGTATCGATTTCCTGGCAGCAGGTATCGGTAACATTCATGGTAAATATCCGGCTAACTGGAAGGGCTTAAGCTTTGAGACTCTGGATGCGATCCAGCAGCTTACAGGCGATATGCCGTTAGTTCTTCACGGTGGTACAGGTATTCCTACAGACATGATCAAGAAAGCAATCGACCTTGGAGTTTCCAAGATCAACGTTAACACAGAGTGCCAGCTTTCTTTCGCAGAAGCTACACGTAAATACATCGAGGAAGGCAAAGATCAGCAGGGTAAAGGATATGACCCACGTAAACTTCTTGCACCTGGCTTCGATGCAATCAAGGCTACTGTTAAAGAGAAAATGGAAATCTTCGGATCCGTTGGAAAAGCCTGAATATGATTTTCCTCCGCACATGCGGAAAGAGAGGGGACTGCAGTTTGCAGTCCTCTTTTGTGTATAAAGAAGGTTCACAGATCATCTGTGGACCTTTCTTTATATAGAAATAGCTGTATATAATAAATGAAGGGCAAGAACTGAGAATGTATATACAAATTGCGCCAATATATCCATATTCAAATTTTACTCTCTTAAAAAATGAACATGTTTCTTGATTTTTTATCATGGTTTTTTAACAGGAAAATCAGTATTATATAAACATCTTAAGAAACGGATCTCAAAGAAAAGGAGAAGAAAATTATGAAGATGAGAAAAATCACAGCAATGGGACTTAGCGCAATTATGGCAGCTTCTATGGTACCGGCATTACCGGTTATGGCTGATGACGCAGCCGGAAAGGTTTACTACTTAAACTTCAAACCAGAGCAGGATGAAGCATGGCAGAACCTGGCAGCTAAATATACAGAAGAGACTGGCGTTCCGGTAACAGTTGTTACAGCAGCTTCCGGACAGTATGAGACCACACTTCAGTCTGAGATGGCTAAGAGCGATGCTCCTACACTTTTCCAGGTAAACGGACCTGTAGGTCTTAAGAACTGGAAAGATTACTGCTATGATCTTTCAGGATCTGACATCTACTCCCAGTTAACATCTGATGCTTACACAGTAAAAGATGGCGACGCAGTTGACGGTATCGCATACGTAATCGAGTCCTATGGACTGATCACAAACAAGACATTACTGGAAAAAGCAGGCTACACAGTAGATGACATCAAGAGCTTTGATGATCTGAAAAAAGTAGCTGATGACATCCAGGCAAGAAAAGACGAGCTTGGCGTAAAAGGTGCTTTCACAAGCGCTGGTATGGACGGATCCTCTGACTGGAGATTCAAAACACACCTTGCAAACCTGCCAATCTACTATGAGTATCAGGCAGACGGCATTGATGATACAGATGCCATCAAGGGAACATACCTTGACAACTACAAGAATGTATTTGATCTTTACATTACAGATTCTACCTGCGATGGAGCAGAGCTTTCCGCTAAGACAGCAGATGACTCCCGTAACGAGTTCATCAACGGCGATGCAGTATTCTATCAGAACGGTTCCTGGGAATATGGCGAACTGTCCAAGACATACAGCGACGATGAGCTGGCTATGATCCCGATCTACTTCGGTGTTGACGATGAGAACGAAGGTCTTGCAACTGGTACAGAGAACTTCTGGTGTGTAAACAAAGAGGCTTCTGAGGAAGATATCCAGGCAACACTTGATTTCATGAACTGGTGTGTAACTTCTGACGAGGGAACAAAAGCTATGGCAGAAGACATGGGCTTCACAATTCCTTTCAAAACAGCAGAAGAGTCCCAGAACGTATTTGTAAAACAGGATGCTGAGTACACAGCTGCTGGTCTTACACCTGTATCATGGAACTTCACAACAATGCCATCTGAAGAGTGGAAAAACGGCGTTGGTACTGCTCTTACCTTATATGCAGCAGGATCTGGTTCCTGGGATGATGTAGTATCCGCATTCGTTGACGGATGGGCAACTGAGAAAGCTCTTTCAGAATAATTGCAATAAGTAATAAATTTCTTTCCAACAGCATATAATATGGCAGGGAGAAATCCAAGGTCATAATATAGAATGGTGAACAGGGTGGGGAGGCGAAACATGGCCTCCCCATTTTAATGGAAAAATGATGTAATGTTTTGGGTGGCGGATAACCTTCCGCAAAGGTGTCGTAACAGGAAAAGGAGGAGTGAAAAATGGTAGGAAAATCTCTGAAAAAATGGTGGCCGGTATTTGTTCTGCCAACATTGGCAGCATTTATCATCGGTTTCTTATGGCCGTTTATCTGGGGTATTTATCTTTCATTTTGTAAATTTACAACAGTAAAAGACGTAGTCTGGGTTGGACTTTCCAACTACAAGAAAATTTTTATCGGCGGTGATTTCAGTCATGCATTCTGGCTGACCGTTGTATTCGCATTTGTTTCCAGTATTCTGATCAACGTGCTGGCCTTTGCCATTGCACTGGCTCTCACAAAGGGCTTCAAAGGAACAAACGTGTTCCGTACTGTATTTTTCATGCCGAACCTGATCGGCGGTATTGTACTTGGTTATATCTGGCAGACACTGTTAAATGGTCTGCTTTCCATGTGGGGACAGCCACTTCTGAAACTGTCTGCAACAAATGGTTTTATTGGAATGATCATCCTGCTGTTATGGCAGCAGATCGGATATATGATGATCATTTACGTAGCTGGTCTTAATAACGTATCTCCTGATCTTATTGAGGCTGCACAGATCGATGGCGCGACAGCAACACAGATCCTGTTTAAGATCAAAATCCCGATGATCATGCCATCTGTTACAATTTGTACATTCCTTACTCTTACAAACGGATTCAAGATGTTCGATCAGAACCTTTCCCTTACAGGCGGAGATCCTGGAAAACAGTCACAGTTACTGGCTCTGAACATTTACGATACATTTTACGGACGAAGCGGCCCTGCATGGAAGGGTATCGGCCAGGCAAAAGCAGTTGTATTCTTTGTACTGGTTGTTGTGATCGCCCTGATCCAGCTTCGTGCAACATCATCTAAGGAGGTGCAGGCATAATGGCAGATAAGAAAAAAAGTATTATCCCAACCATAATCCTTTCCATTATTTCAATTATCTGGATCTATCCAATCGTTATGATCCTGTTTAACTCCCTGAAAGTGGAGTCTGCCATCACTACATCTGGTGTGTTCCAGCTTCCTACAGCTGAGACCTGGAACGGCATCCAGAACTTTATCGACAGCGTGACACAGATGGATTTCCTAAAATCCTTCTGGTACAGCCTTGTAATTTCTGTAATGTCCGTTATCTTGATCCTGCTTTGCTGTTCCATGTGCGCATGGTACATTGTCCGTGTAAACGGTTTACTTTCCAAAGTACTGTATTACCTTTGCGTATTCAGTATGGTTGTTCCTTTCCAGATGGTTATGTTTACCCTGGCAAAAACAGCCGATACTTTAAAACTGAACAACCCGTACACCATCTGCATTGTTTATCTTGGATTTGGTGCCGGACTTGCAGTATTTATGTTCACCGGATTTGTAAAAGGAAGCCCGATGGAAATCGAGGAAGCTGCCATGATCGACGGCTGCAGCCCTCTGCAGGTTTATTTTAAGATCCTGATCCCGATCCTGAAACCAACCATTATCTCCACTGCAATCCTGGAGCTGATGTGGGTATGGAACGATTACCTTCTTCCGACTCTGGTTCTGGATATCAAAAATTACAAAACCATTCCAATGGCAATCCAGTATTTCCGCGGAAGCTACGGTCATGTACAGATGGGACCGATGATGGCAAGTATTATGATCGACATTATCCCGATCATTGTTGTATATCTGGTTTGCCAGAAATACATCATCGAGGGTGTTGTTGCCGGTGCGGTTAAGGGTTGATCCCTTTGGATAAAAGGACGGTTTTTTCATGAGATTTTTGGGAAGAATTCCCTTTTCAATATGACACCTGAATGTTAAAATAAAGATAGTTCTTTGCAGGGATGCGAGGGGCTATCTTTATCTTTATATAAGGTTCCAGATGCGCCGGGACGGAAGTTTGAGACAGGATGATGGGGCATGGGAGAATTGATTTTTCAATAAACGGATATAAATGGTATATAAATTAATGTCCGGAGCTTTTGAAATGAAATATAATAAAAGATCGGAGTACTGAATATGTACAAAGTTTTGATAACAGATGACGAGAAAATAGAGCGCGAGGGAATCAAATTCCTTTTGTCCCAGGAAGAAGGAGAATATGAGATCCACGAGGCCTCTAACGGCAAACAGGCTCTGAATGTGCTGCGCGGTGAGGCAATCGACTTTCTTTTAACAGATATAAAGATGCCTCATATGGACGGCCTTGAGCTGGCAAAAAAGGCCAGGGAGGAGAACCCCAGTCTTCCCATTGTGATCTTCAGTGGATACAGTGACTTCGCTTTTGCCCAGGAAGCTATGCGCTATGGGGTGAAGGATTATGTGCTCAAACCGGTAGACCCGGATACCTTCCACACCACTATTGGGAAAGTGAAGGCCGAGATCCAGAGTGTCCAGTCCCAGAAGCAGAAGGCGGAGAAGGAGAAGAATTTTCTTCTTCAGTATTTCCTTCAGACCTACCTGTATTCCGGTAATGAAGAGGTGCTGAAAAAGGCAGGGGAGATCCTGGATCAGTCCAGCTGGGAGCAGTGGCACTGTGCCATTCTCATTGAAGCGGACAAGGCATTTTTTGACAATGTGCCAGATAATATTGACGAGGAACTGATGCAGGGACTGCACCGGAATTTCTTTTACCTGAACCTGAATACCAGACAGTCGGTGCTGTTTTTCTCAGATGTATACTGTGATTATCAGCTGGTTGCCAAGCATCTGTATGATCTTCTGAAGCAGAAGTACTCTGCAAGCTTTCATCTGGCTGTGAGCAGCCGGTTCGAAGGGCATGAGGCTTTGCCGGAGATCATGTCCCAGCTGGAGCAGACTATGGAGGAGAAATTTTATCATCCAGATGTACATGTGTTTAACAACGAGGCAGATGACAGCCAGCCTGTGAATGCGGAGACACAGGATTCCCGCCTGATGGAGAAGATTTCTGAGGATATTTCCCGCAAGGATGTGGAGCAGCTGAAGAAGCATTTTGAGTGTCTGGTGAAGAAATATGAGAACGATACCCGTTTCTCTGCCATGTATGTGAAATTTGTTTTTTCCAATGTGATCCAGGAGCTTTTCCAGGAAAATCAGTTCTCTGAGGAGCGGAAGCTGGACCATGAGGTGGAGCGGCTTTATAGCTGTACGGATCTGAAGCAGATCCTGGCCATCACCCAGGAGAATATTAAGGAGTACGAGGAGTTCCTGGAACGTTCCATGAGCGGTTCCAGAGACGAGGTGGCTTCTGTAAAGAATTATATTTATCAGCATTATGCGGAGGATTTAAGTCTTGAAACCTTGGCGGAGAAGGTGTACCTGTCCTCCGGTTATCTCAGCTTTATTTTCAAAAAAGAGACTGGCATGAACCTGAACCGTTTCATCCGTGTGGTCCGCATGGAGAAGGCGAAGGAGCTTTTGTGCAGCTCCAATATGAAGGTGGCACAGGTCAGTGAACAGGTAGGAATCCCGAACGTTTCTTACTTCTGCAGAAGTTTCAGGGAATATTACGGAAGCAGCCCGGAGTCCTACCGGAAAGGAACCGGTGAAGAGGATGAGAATACCGGCAGCCATAAAGAATAAATTTAAGAATATGAAATATCGTCACAAGCTGACCATTCTTCTTGTGACAGCCAGCCTGGTTCCCATGATCCTGCTTGTGTGGTACAGTCACGGCCGCATGAGCAGTCTGCTCCGGGAAAAAGAAATGGAGGATATGTCTTCCATCCTGGAGCAGACCGGAGAGGGAATCGACAGTCAGATCGAGGTTTTTTCCAGTCTTTTGAATTATCTCACTTATTCCCCGGATATTGAGGACCTGATCGCAGAGAAAAATATGGATAATTATTACGCTTATAAGAAGTATACGGAAGTAGCGGATCCTCTTTTGTCTGTGCCAAAGTCCTATCATGATGCCATTACACAGATCCAGCTGTTTGCGGACAGTATTAAGGTTCGCCATGAGTATACACTTGTGCCTTTGGCTGAGGTGGATAAGGAGTGGTGGTATGACGAACTGGCGGAGGATGTGTCTGTACAGTGGGTGGTAGATAAGGAAAAGCCGGAAATTGCAGCTGTAAGACGGATCTACGACGGCAAAGAGCAGACCGCGGTTCTTTGTATTACACTGGATTATAATAAGATCTTCCAGCCTTTTGAGAATATTATTTCCGCGGAGTCTGGGGGAATGATCCTGGATAAAGAGGGAAATGTGCTGTTTCAGAAGGAACTGCTGGGAGAAAAAGATGGAAAGAATTCGGATTCTGTTAATGAAGTGGAAAACTCTGTTGCCAAGAAGAGCGTGACGGAGAATGGATATGTGGTTTCGAAGGAACTTTTGGAATCCGGGCAGAAGGATTATGCGTTTGTAAACCGGGAGAATACAGTCTGTGGCTGGAGCTTTTATCTGTATAAGCTGCAGTCAACAGTAGACAGCTCTGTGGCAGGAATCCTGGTCAGTGAGATCCCGCTGATCGTGGCTTGTGTTGCCATTATCCTGGCACTGGGACTTTCTTTTTCCAGGCTTTTTACCAGAAAGATCGAGGAGCTTACCGAGAACATGAACCAGGTGAACCAGGGCAGCCGTGTGGTTACGGTGGACAGCGATGCCGGGGATGAAATCGGTCTTCTGGTGCGTAGCTTCCGAAGGATGATGGATGAGATCAACCGTCTGATCCATGAGGTTTATGAGAATAAGATCGCGCTGAAGGAGTTTGAACTGAAGGCGCTGACTGCCCAGATCAACCCTCATTTCCTGTATAATTCCCTGTCTGTTATCAACTGGATGGCCATTCGGAGCAACCAGAGGGAAATCAGTAAGGTTACGTTGTCCTTATCCATGTTTTACCGGACTGCTTTAAGTAAGGGACAGGACATGGTTACCGTGGACAACTGTATTCAGAATATTAGGGCGTACCTGGATATCCAGCTGGTGATGCATGACAATGATTTTCAGGTGATCTGGGAAATTGATCCGGAGGTGAAAGGGGATATTGTGCCTAAACTGCTGCTGCAGCCTGTTGTGGAGAATGCCCTGGAGCATGGACTGGACATGAAAGAAGAGGGAGAGAAGATCCTGAAACTGTTCTTTGTAAAGGATGGTGAGGATGTGCTTCTTGCAGTGGAAGACAATGGACCGGGAATGGAGCAGGAAGAGGCTGATAAGCTGGTAACCTATAAGGCTTCCGGATATGGCCTTAAGAATGTCAATGACAGAATGCAGCTCCTTTATGGGGAGAAATATGGAATCAGGGTATTTAGTAAAATTGATCAGGGCACCAGGGTTGAAATGAGAATCCCGAGAGAAAAGGCGGATGAGGAGACCGTGGCAGCTGGAGAATTTTCTGCGAAAAAGTTTTTGCAGGAGCCGGAAGGGGACAGTAAGGACGGAACCGGGAAGGATGGTGGAAAAAGTGAAGAACAAAAATAGAATACTGGCACTGGGACTGGCTTTTTCTATGGTGGTTTCGGCTGGCGCGCTGACTGGCTGCGGCTGCGCGGATAAAAGTCTGGGAAAAGAGAATGTCAGTGTGGAAAGTGAAATTCCTGGAGGCGAAGAGTCGGAAGAATTAAATAGCGGTTCCGGGAAAGAATCAGATGTGGCTGGCGGAGAGAAAGAAAACGGGAATGCTGCAAAGAACAGTACAAAAAACGGTACAGAAACGGACAATTCCCAAGCAGATGATCCCGCAGACAGCGGACAGTGGAAAAAGGCTTCCACTACTCCATACGGCAAGTATCCGGAATTGGTGACTTATACTTTAGGGCAGATCAGCGGTGCCAATAACTCCAATCTCCCAGAGGGAAACACTTATGAGGACAACGCCTACACCCGGTATCTGAAAGAGATCCTGAATGTGCAGAATAAAAATACCTATATGGAGCGGGAGGACCGTTACAACGATTATGTGAATGTGCTGGTGAACGATCACACTTTGCCGGATGTACTGGTGGTTTCGGACAGGGAGACTTTGAATACGCTTGTGGAAAATGATCTGGTGGAGGATCTGACGGATGTTTACGCAAATTGTACGTCCCCAAGGATCAAGGCCATGTATAACAGTTATGGTCCCCAGCTTCTGGGGGCGGGAACCTTTGATGGCAGACTGATGGCACTTCCGGAGGCTGTGATCGACCATGGCCCCTGCCTTTTGTGGATGCGAAAGGACTGGATGGACCAGCTGGGACTTTCTGAGCCGGAGACACTGGAAGAGGCTATGGATATCATCCAGGCCTTTCAGGAGAACCGGATGGGAGCTGAAGAGGGGGAAGATCCTGTAGGACTTGTGTGTGATACCAATTTTGTGTCTACTACCAGTCAGAATTATTCGGTGGAGCCTGTTTTTGAGAAATTTTATTCTTATCCAAGAAGATGGATCAAGGATGAAAATGGGGAGATTGTTTACGGTTCTCTGACAGAGGAAACCAGGTCGGCAGTTGCTTACTTGCGGGAACTGTATGAAAGGGGAATCCTGGATCAGAATTTTGCCCTGCGAGCACAGAATAATCTCCGTGACCTGGTGGTGGAAGGAAAATGCGGGGCGTTTTTCGGGCTTTGGTGGGCGCCGAACAATCCGCTTATGGACGAGATCGAGAATGATCCGGAAGCAGACTGGGAGCCTTATTATCTCACAGCTGACTATCAGGAGAAGGATAATGTGTATGCTTCTTTTCGGGATAACAAGTATGTGGTGGTGCGAAAGGGCTACGAGCATCCGGAAATCGTGATGAAGATCATCAGTGTGCTGTTTGACTACAGCCGTTTTGATGATGTGGAGAATGCGGACGAGATCAACAGTTATTTTGCGCTGAATGTAGATCCCACAGCCAGACCGCTGGTAATTAATGTGGACTATAATGAGGCAATTTATAATGTGACCAAGGATATCCGAAGGGTGATGTCTGGCAAACAGAAGGAGAGCAATTTAAGTGCTTTGGAGAAGTCTTACTACGACGCCTGCATGAAGTACGTGAGTGGGGAAAATGTAACCGCAGAGGACTGGGCTGCGTACAAGTCCAGGGTTTCTGCAGTGGGCGTGCTGGTAGATGGTCACTATAATCCTGTGCGGCGCCAGTATCTGGTGGATTCCGACGGGGAGATCCCTAATATGCTGGCAACTTTGGAGAAGAATGCTTTTATCCAGATGATCATGGGGGAGCAGCCTATGGATTACTTTGATACCTTTGTAGAAGAGTGGTATGAGCAGGGGGGACAGGAGCTGACTCAGAAGATCAGAGAGGAGAATTCGTGATTTTATGTTTGAGGAATTATTGAAAAGTTGTACCTTATGTCCCCGGAAGTGTAAAGTGAACCGTCTGGAGGGAGGACGCGGATATTGTGGCATGGACAGCACCATAAGGGCTGCCCGTGCCGCTCTTCATATGTGGGAGGAGCCTTGTATTTCCGGGAAAAAAGGATCTGGAGCTGTATTTTTCTCCGGCTGCGGCCTTCGGTGCTGCTTCTGCCAGAACCGGGACATTGCTATTGGGGATTCTGGAAAAGAGATCACAGTGGAGCGGCTTGCTGAAATTTTTCTGGAATTGCAGAAAAAGGGGGCAGCAAATTTGAATCTGGTTACCGGGGCACATTATGTACCGCAGATCATTTGTGCGTTGGAACTGGCCAGGGGAAAAGGATTGGGGCTTCCGGTGGTGTATAATTCCAGTGGCTATGAGAATGTGGAGACAATCCGTATGCTGGAAGGGTATGTGGATGTATATCTGCCGGATCTGAAGTATATGGAGCCTGAGCTGGCAGCTGCTTTTTCCCATGCAGAGGATTATCCGCAGGTGGCACAGGCTGCAATTGCGGAAATGGTACGCCAGACCGGGCCCTGCCAGTTTGGGGAGGACGGGTATATCCGCCGTGGAACCATTGTCCGCCACCTGATTTTGCCAGGCCACACGAAGAATTCCATTGCGGTGTTGAAATATCTGCACCAGACTTACGGGGAGAATATTTTTATCAGCGTCATGAACCAGTTCACTCCTGTCTGGAAAAATGAAAAGTACCCGGAACTGAACCGGAAAGTAACCCGGCGGGAGTATGAAAAAGTCCTGAACGCCGCCATAGAGCTCGGAATCGAAAACGGCTACTTCCAGGAAGGGGAGACCGCGAAGGAGAGCTTTATACCGGCGTTTGATTATGAAGGAGTATAGCGCCGCCTTGCAATTGCTAGGCAGCGCTATACTGTGTAGGGCTATCTTGTTTCTAGTGCACAGCTTGCAGTGCATGGATTATCAAAGCTTGGATTGAAGGCGTAGAAGTTCTTGGAATCCAACTGTTCCTGGATGGAACGGAGGGCTTCACCGAAACGCTGGAAGTGTACGACTTCCCTTGCACGCAGGAAGCGGATCGGATCAGCAACTTCGGGGATATTCCGTACTACGCGGAGGATATTGTCATAAGTGGAGCGTGCCTTCTGTTCGGCAGCAAGGTCTTCAAATAAATCTGTGATCGGATCCCCCTTACTCTGGAATTCGCATGCATTAAAAGGAACTCCCCCTGCTGCCTGTGGCCACACGCCGACTGTATGGTCAATATAATATGGTCCAAGCCCGGAATTTTCGATTTCCTCCATGGTGAGGTCACGGGTAAGCTGGTGAACCATAGTGGAAACCATTTCCAAATGTGAAAGTTCTTCGGTGGCTATATCTGTTAATACAGCGGTAGAGGTGCGGTTAGGCATTGTATAACGCTGTGAGATATAACGCATAGCTGCTCCGACCTCCCCGTCGGGACCGCCATATTGACTTAAAATGAACTGTGCCAGCTTCGCATTGGGTGTTGTGATATTGATGGGATACTGCAATCTTTTTTCATAATTCCACATAGACTGTCACGCTCCTTCCCTTTCCCATGGGAATGGCTGCTGGGACCATTTCCATAATTTTTCGCTGCTTATTGCTGCATCATCGATGGTCAGCGGACCATACTTCTTTGCATATTCAGCCATCAGCTTATTGCGGCGGTCTGAAACCTCAGCAAAATAGCGCAATGCTTTTTCATCCTCTGGGTGAGTATCCAGATATAGGATCATATCGTTGACCGCGAAACTCACCTCATTGATCTGCTGTAAGAGACAGCATCTTGGAGACATCTGATTCCTCATCATCTGCGCACACCTCTCTTTCCACAGAATGGTTTGCAAAGCTGTGGGAAAATAGTGCCCACAGACAGGGCATAGTCAAGGTCATAGGCGGAAGTGAACTGCTGATATGGCACATAGGCCATGGCTGGCGTCAGGTGTTTCAAATGTTCATACATATTATCTGTGTTTGACGAAGTTGATTTGGAACAAGGGCAGTTCTGTGTTTTGGAAATTGCAGAATTACAGGAAGAATTCCCAGGTATGGAATTTCTGTATGGTTGGGCACATTCAGAAGTCTCACGGGGCATTTCATTGCAAGAGATCTCGCGCCGCATTTGCGCTGGTGAGGCGGGAGCGGAATTCATCATCCCGCAGGTTCTATTATAAGGGCGGCAGCCCGAACGGTTCATCTGATAATTTTCCATAAACAGATCCTTTCAGGTTTTATTAAAGCGTTCTTTTTATTTTATGTAAAAACATATAAATGTGTTTATAGAAGTATTGGTACAAAAGACCGTAACAGGTCTTATGTTGGAACCTTAACCTATGTTTTCGGAGAACATTGGGTTCTGTTTTCTTTATTTTTGCTTTTTAACATTGTGGACTGGATTACGGGCTGGATGAAGGCTCGCCTGACACACAGGGAAAACTCCAAGGCCGGCTGGAAGGGCGTTCTGAAAAAGCTGGCGTATTGGATCATGATCGCGGTGGCTTTTGGGGCATCTGCGGTATTTGTGGAAGTGGGAAAAACACTTGGAATTGATCTTGGAATTACCGCTTTATTAGGTTTCTTTGTTCTGGCATCTCTGGTGGTAAATGAAATACGATCTATCTGCGAAAATCTGGTGGAGATGGGAGTGGATGTCCCAAGGATCCTGATCCGCGGTCTGGAAGTAGCAGATAAAGCAATTAATAAAGAAAGCGAAGAGGATGATGACAACCACGACGGGGGTGTGCAAATGGCTGCAGGCAGCAGGGCATGAAGCAACTCTTTGCATTGCTCCGGAAGGAAAGCTGCATTCTCTGAATGAAGAAATTGCTTATTTCATTGGGGAAGAGCACAAGCAGAACTATGACCTGTCTGTGCAGCTTCATTTGAATGCCTTTAATGGGAAAGCCTACGGCTGTGAAGCATTTTCCTACAATGCAGAAGGGCTTCCGGCAGCAAAGAGAATCAGCGCAAAGCTTGGTACTGTCTGGTATAACAGAGGCGCCAAAGCCAGTCCTGGCCTGTATTGGACCAGAAAGACAAAGGCGAAATCCGTTCTGGTGGAATCCTTTTTCTGTGATTCCGCAGAGGGGAGAATACAGTACAAAAAAAGCTGCAAACAAGGTTATAAAGCAGCTGAAGACAGCTGGGTTTGATGGAATAGTGAAGAAGCTGTGATTCCCACCCTGTAGAGAAATTTGGGGGCATGCCTAGAGCCTGTTTGAAAAATCATTCCCGCAATCTGTACGCCCCACTTTGCGGTATATTTCACCCGAATTCGGTTGCCATAGCCCGCTACGGCGCCCTCATCCGGGCAAAATCTCCCACAAATTGTGACACACATCTTACGGAAAGCATTTTTTAAACATGCTCTGGCAGTGAAACCGCTGGAGATACTTTTTCTTCAGTTCAAGGTTTCGGTTTCAGCAAATACACATGCACAAAATAAATCAGTGCCGGTATCAGAAAGGTAAGATTCATACCACCTGCCAGGAATGAGGGAATGGTATCACCCGCCAGGGTAAATCCAAGAAAAAGGTATAATGCTCCAGTAAAAGCGCTTGCAACCCAGCTTCCCCAGCCAAGCCATCCAAAAAGTCCGGCGAGAATCAGGGCAAGCTCCCGGTAATACTGCATATAGGCATCAGAAGAAAATGGAAAAACGTTTCTTAAAAGATAACAGCCAAAGATAATTCCCAGAATATTCATCAGCCTCATTGCCTCAAAAATCAGGCTGGTGCTCTTTAACATAGAGCAGTTGTCCCATAATTTCACATCCAGCTTGTTGGCCGCACTGATAGCGGCCTTGGTAAAAGTGCCGTTGGTCATAACAATACATCGGTCACAGTCGTAATATTTGCCGCCGGCATAGACCTCCTGTACCGCCTTATTTCCTACCGGATAAGAATAATATTTACATTGGACTGCATATTTGGAAAATCTTTTATAGGCAATGATGTCAACGCCCTGATCGCCGCTTTTCTTGGTGACTTCTACATGGTGAAAGCCTTTCCGCCGCAGCATTCTGGCGCATTTGTATTCAAATTTATGTCCGTTCATCTGGTAAAATCCTTTATGTAGATTTGGTCTTTCGTTCTTTTTCACAAAAATAGTAAAAACTGTTTCACGATTTTTTCAAAAGTATTTCACACTTTTATCACATTTGTTTCGTATATTATTACCTGTAGAAAGCACCAAGTCTTTCTTAATTTAATATTTTTCTTTTTCATACGCGCCGGTGCGAAAGCACCGGCCTCCTTCCATTTCTGGGGAATTTTATCCGTATTAAAACGATGTAACGAAAACTATATTTTTTTCAGTACAAGGATATTGTACTACAGAAAAATCAAAAAGTAAACACCTGTTCGAATTCTATAAATCAATATATAAAAGAATCTGCCAGGTGCATAACACATCCTGACAGATTTGATTTACGTGGGCAGAGACTGCAAAATATATCTATTTATAACATTTTCCGCGCAACGGCTTCTGCTGTAGCTGACCTTGCAGCAGCAGTAGCCTCGGGATTTCTTCGACAGAAACCATAGAACAGACAATCAATCAGCAGCATCTGTCCCACCTTTGCAGGAATAGAACCAGACTGCAGAGGCCCTTCATTATATCCGCAAAGCAGCACCACATCCGCAAACTCTGCTGCTCTTGAATTGGGAAAATGGGTGATCAGGATCACCGGAACCTGGTGTTCATGGGCAATTTGCAAAGTATCTTCCATATCCTTGGTAGAACCTGAGTAAGAGAAAACAAGCAGCACATCTTTAGATGTAGCCAGTGCGGTGGTCATGATCTGCATATGGGAATCTGTTACCTGAACGAAGCGGGAAGAGGCAGTGGAAAAACGAGCCCAGGCCTCCATAGCCATTACCATACTTCCGCCATGTCCGAAACAGTAAACACGGTCTGCTTTTACAAGCAGATCCACTGCACGGTTAATGGCATTTTCATCCAGCAACTCAAGAGTCTCGTTTAAAGAAAGAATGCTGGCCTTGTGGATTTTCTGGAAAATAGTGTTTAGACTGTCCTCAGAGGTGACACCTTGTGGGGAATCGGTCATTTCTCCCATGTCAGTTACCCGGTCTGTCTTAGCCAGTGCCAGCTTAAAATCATTGTATCCGGCCAGTCCAAGCCCATGGCAGAAACGGGTGATGGAAGCCTCGGAGACACCGCTTTTTTCTGCAAGGGTGGAAATCGAATAATACTGCGCTTCTCCTGTGTGTGCAAAAACATAGTCAGCCAGCTTCTTCCCGGAACGTGTCAGGGAATGGTACTGGGCGGTGATAGATTCTAAAATATTACCAGTCAAAATCAGAACTCCTTTCCTATCATCTTGTCAAGACACTGGGCACCCAGCATGCCAGCCTGGTTCCCAAGTTCCGCCTTTTTGATCTTTAGTCCGCGGAAACTGGACATTACGGAAGGCATCAGTTTCTTCTCAATCTGTGCCGGAATGTAAGGCTGTTCCATAATGCCGCCTCCAAGAATGATACAGGAAGGATTCAGCATATGTACAATAGAAACCAGTCCGTATACGATCTCATTGATCCATGAATCTACGATACCACAAATTTCTTTTTCGTCAATGCGGGAAAAAAGAATTTTTCCATTTGTAATAGCAGGGTCATATTCCGAGGCTCTGGCAATCAGTGCAGTAGTGGACGCGTATTTCTCATAACAGCCGGAATACATGTCCGTATCAGGCCTGCGGTCTTCAGGGTGAATGATCAGGGCGCCCAGTTCCCCTGCGGAAAAAGAGCTTCCCCTGTAAATGGTACCGTCTGTAAAAATGGCACCGCCAACACCCGTTCCATAAGTAAGACAGACAAAATTCTTTTCGCCCCTGCCGGCACCGTAAACAGCCTCACCAATAGCTGCGGCATTTACATCATTTTCCACAGATACCGGAACGTGGAAAGCATTTTCCATAATATCCTTCACGAGAGTTCCTGTGTATCCGGGAATGTTGTGGTTGGCATAGATAATGCTTCCGGTCACCGGATTCACCTGTCCAGCCGTACTGATCCCGATTCTGGAAAAATCATAAGTATCTTTATAAGAACCGATGATCTCTTTCGCCAGTGACATCACATAAGCACCGCCTTTGGCGGCACTGGTAGGGGTTTCACGGATTGCAGAAAGACTGCCGTTTTCGGCAATGGCAGATTTGATCGCCGTGCCGCCAATATCAAGAACCATTGTTTTCATAATCTGCGTCCTCTTTTCTGAGTCTTTTTTCTATTATAACTGTAGCAAAGGAGCTGACACTTTTCAACACTAAAATGTAAAATATTTTCAAAATAAAAATAAAATGAAAATTATTTTAAAAATGTATTAACAATCAGCACAAAAGAAGATATAATATAGCCATAATCATTAGCGAGATTTCACAAACCCGGGACGAAATTTTACGCAAGAAGTGTAATGGATGCAGACAGAATCTGCGGGGGCAGAACCTGTCAATGGGGGCACACCTTACACGAAAAAGCAAAATGATAGTTGCTGTTCACGAAGTAAACAGTAACAGCTGAATCCTCTGTCCGTGAGACAGAACGATTCATCCAGACAGGATAACTAAATAAGTAATAAGCAAAAACGATCAATTATATTTGAGAAGGTAAGGTAAGAAAGAGAGGGTTTACCAGCACTGGACCAAAATCACAGAAGCAGCAGACCTTCCTTTCTTTATTTACAATATTCCACAGCTTACAGGTTTTAATCTTTCCATGAATCTGTTTAACAGAATGTTGGAAAAGAAGGCGGCAGAACTTCAGGAGATTGTTACTCCATTGATCTATCGTCTTTGCAGTTTCCCATCCATGCACGGTGCTGTAAAGGGAATCATTACATTAGACGGCTGTCCTATGGGAGATCCGAGACTTCCGGTCCTTCCAGTATCTACAGAAGATCCGAAGCTGATTGAACTTTATCACGATATCCGAAAGGCAGTGGAAGACACAAAGGAGTGGTAGCAGGATGAAAAAACATATTGTATACTTTGGTGATTCCAATACACATGGCTACTGTGCTATGAATGATGGCAGATTTGATGAGAATGAAAGATGGACCTGTCTTTTGCAGAAAAAGCTGGAATAGAAAACTTCAGTAAACCCTGAAATCCCGGCGCACGAAATTGTGTCGGGATTTTCCATAGTTATGTGCCCATTTACTGTAAGAAAATGACTATTTCCAAAAGCATACAGTAGTGTTATAATAGCACTGTTTACAATGTTAGGGGCAGACTCACCTTTTTGTGTCTGTGACCTGACATTTTCCTATTATTTATACATTTTGGAGGAGTTATGCAAATTATAATTGTTGGGTGCGGCAAAGTTGGACGTACCCTTGCAGAGCAGCTTCAGGAAGAGGACACTGCCACACAATCGCCCGTGTGCGTAATCCGATCTACAGCAAGGAGATTGGATTTATCAAGGAGCGTCTGGGTGTGACCATGATCATCAACCCAGAGCTGGCTGCGGCACAGGAGATTTCCAAATTGCTGCGTTTCCCATCTGCCATCAAGATCGACACCTTTGCCAGAGGCAAGGTAGAGCTTCTGAAATTTAAAGTAATGCCGGAATTTGATCTGGATGGAAAGAGCATTCAGCAGATCACCGAGCATTTCCGCTGCGACATTCTTTTCTGTGCCATTGAGGGAAAAGATTTTACCACTATTCCAGGCGGTACCAATATGCTCCGCAACGGAGACGTGGTATCGATTCTTGCCACCCCGCAGAATGCAGCTGCTTTCTTTAAAAAGATCGGCCTGAAGACCCATCAGGTAAAGAACACTGTGATCGTAGGCGGCGGCACCATTTCCTATTATCTTGCCAAGGCCCTGCTTGCCATGAAGATCAAAGTCAAGGTCATTGAGAAGGATAAGAACCGCTGCGAATTCTTAAGCGAAGAGCTTGCAGATGCCACTATTATCAATGGTGACGGCACAGACCGTTCCCTTCTTTTAGAAGAGGGGCTGGAGAGCGCGGAGTCCTTTGTAACTTTGACCAATATGGACGAGGAGAACATTTTCCTCTCCCTTTTTGCAAAGACCATTTCAAATGCCAAGCTGGTTGCCAAGGTAAACAGACTTGCCTATGACGACATTATTGACAGCCTGGACATTGGAAGCGTGATTTACCCGAAATACATTACTGCGGATTATATTTTGCAGTATGTGAGAGCAACCCAGAATTCCATTGGAAGCAATGTGGAGACGCTGTATCACATTCTGGATGGCAAGGCTGAGGCATTGGAATTTAAGATCTGCGATAATTCATCTATTGTGGGAAAAACACTGTCCGAGCTGAATCTGAAGAAGAATCTTCTGGTTGGATGTCTTTACCGGGAGGGCAATGTCCGTATTCCACGTGGACATGATACCCTGGAGATCGGTGACAGAGTTGTAATTGTTACCACAAACAAAGGTCTTCGTGATATCAACGATATACTTGAGAAGTAAAGGAGTCCGGACATGAATTATTCCATGATATCTTATATTCTTGGCTGGATCTTTAATTTTGAAGTGGCGTTTATGATCCTGCCCGGGATCACAGCGATCATTTACCGGGAAAAAAACGGCCTGGCATTTCTGATCACCATGCTGATCTGCCTGGCAATTGGAATTCCGCTTACCAGAAAGAAAAGAACAAATAAAGTATTTCATGCCAAAGAAGGAGCGGTTACCGTTGCCTTAAGCTGGCTGGTGCTCAGTGTGGCAGGTGCCCTTCCTTTTATTATTTCGGGAAGTATTCCACACCCTGTGGATGCGATCTTTGAGACTGTTTCTGGTTTTACCACAACAGGAGCCAGTATGTTAAATGATGTGGAAGCACTTTCCCATTGCATGCTGATGTGGAGAAGCTTTACCCACTGGATCGGCGGCATGGGAGTCCTGGTGTTTATTCTCTGCCTGCTGCCTCTTACCGGCGGCTATCATATGAACCTGATGAAAGCGGAGAGCCCAGGACCATCTGTAAGCAAGCTGGTGCCGAAGGTACAGTCCACAGCCAAGATTTTGTATACCATTTATATTATGCTTACTGTTGTAGAGATCATTTTCCTTCTTATTGGAAGAATGCCTCTCTTTGATACTCTTTGCCTCAGCTTTGGTACTGCTGGTACCGGTGGTTTTGGTATCAAGAATGACAGTATTGCTGGATATAGCACCTATAACCAGGTGGTGATCACCGTATTTATGATCCTCTTCGGAGTGAATTTCAATGCCTATTACCTGCTTCTGACGAAGAAGGTCATGCAGGCAGCGAAGAACGAAGAGGTGCGTTACTATCTGGGAATCATTGGCCTGGCAATCGTAGCCATTGCCATCAACACAAGAGGGATGTTCACCAGCTTTGGAAGAGCCTTCCAGCAGGCTGCATTCCAGGTTGGCTCCATTATTACCACTACTGGATATGCCACCACAGATTTCAATGTGTGGCCGGTATTTTCCAAGACAATCCTGGTCATCCTTATGTTTGTGGGAGCCTGCGCGGGAAGTACAGGCGGCGGCATCAAGGTATCCCGTCTTCTGATCCTTTGCAAATCCGCCCGTAAGGAGCTGCAGCTTTATCTGCACCCCAATGCAGTCAAGAAGATCAAGATGGACGATAAGGCTATCCCACACGAGGTAGTGAGAGCCACCAACATGTTCCTGTTTGTGTATATTATGATCTTTGTAACCTCCCTGCTGATCATCAGTCTGGACAATCTGGATATGATTTCCAATTTTACTGCGATCACAGCGACTTTGAATAATATCGGACCAGGACTTGGAGCTGTTGGTCCTACAGGAAATTTTGATACCTATTCTTATGTATCGAAGATCGTAATGATTTTTGACATGCTGGCAGGAAGACTTGAGGTATTCCCGCTGCTGCTTTTATTTAAGAGAGATACCTGGAGAAAGTTTTGATTTATTTATCCATAGTATATGGTTCATCTGCCGGATATCCGCCTGCCGCTTTCTGCATTCCGCGGGGGAGCGCATCTTTGGAGGTACGCCAGTCCGCGTCCTTGTTGCGGTAATCAAATTTGTCACAGAACCAGTCCAGATCATCGGAAAGCCTTTGCATATTCTGTTCCATCATTGGGAAAAGGATATTGTAAAAGGCTTTTTTCTCTTTCTCGGATAAGGCGGTTTCTGCAGTTTCCACCAGATCCCCGAAATGAGGAATGCAAAAGCCTTTGCAGTTCTGGAAAAGAGGGAGAAACTCCTGATTTTTCTTAAAAAGTTCGAAAAAGGTGTCCAGATATCTTGCGTAGGTATCTTTATAAAAATTGCAGATATAGCAGGTATCTTCCTGTTCTTTTACCCAGGCACCAAGAGATGTTTTCGGCGCATTTGCATCTGTGTTTCCCTTTTTGAATCTGGAAAAAACAGAAGCCTTGGACGGAGCAAACATTTTGATCTGTTCATGCAGCTCTTTGGTTTTGCACTGGAAATGGGTTTTCAGAATCAGTCCGGTGCCAAGGCGGTTGCCATAGTCATACATTTTCTTATAATGGGTGCGGCAAAATCCCATCTTGTCTGTTTCAGCCCGCACATCGTCTTCCATATAGGAAGCGCCTGCGCCAAGAACAAAATCCATAGCATGCTGTTCCAGTTGACGCTCCACGAAACAGAAGGGGCATTCGTCACCTGCTTTAAAAGCATCCATCAAGGGAATTGTGTACAGTTTTTCTTTCATGTGGTAAGATCTCCTTAAAAATATAAGATGTATAGTTTTATAGTAGGGGAAAGGATGTGTTTTGTAAAGCTTTGTTTTAAGAAAAAACTCATGGGAATCTGTGCTTGGCGAGATGTATGGAGGATAAATAAAAAAGACAAATCGAACATATGGTTGCATATGCCGGATGAGAATGTTATACTAAGAATAACAGAGTATGTTTGCTTATTTTAGGAAAGCTTTTGGAGAAGAAAGACTTCAGGCATATAGAGAAAAAGAGTTTGAAAGAGAAAGACACAGGGAGGAACCGGTAAATGGAAATTCTGGAAAATTTGAATCAATCACAGACAGAAGCGGTAACCGCTACAGAGGGCTGTATACGGGTGATCGCCGGGGCCGGTTCCGGTAAGACCAGGGCCTTGTCCCACAGATTTGCATTTCTGGTCAATGAGATCGGAATCCTGCCTGGAAATATTTTGTGTGTCACTTTTACCAATAAGTCCGCCAATGAAATGCGCCAGAGGATCCATAATCTGACCGGTGATAATGACACCGGATACATCAATACCTTCCACGGCTTCTGCGTTTCCGTTCTTCAGGAAGAGAGCTATGCTGTCCAGTATCCCAAGACGTTCCTGGTGCTGGACAATTCCGACATCGATTCCATGCTGAAGATCATTTATGAGGAACGTGGCCTCACTCTTCGCAACATGACTTTTTCCAGCGCGCGGGACATGATCGAGATCCGTAAGCTGAAGAAAGAGCCGGAATATTACAATGATATGATCACCATGTCCATCGACCAGATCCATGAGAAATATTTGCAGGCTACAGAGGCAAGTGACATTATTTTCTATGGCTATCTCTATCAGGAGAAGAAATGCTTTGGACTGGATTATAACGATCTTATCAAATTTACCCTGTATATCTTCGAAAATAACGAAGAAATCAAACAAAAATGGCAAAAACGCCTGGAATACATTATGATCGATGAGTTCCAGGATATTGATGATCTGCAGTACCGTCTCATGTGTGTATTGATGGGATATCACAAGAATCTGTTTATCGTAGGGGATCCGGACCAGACTATTTACACCTGGAGAGGTGCAAATGTGAAATATCTTCTTGATTTTCACCGGAATTTTCCAGATGTACAGACCATTATGATGATGGAGAATTACCGTTCCACGCCCCAGATCCTGAATGCAGCCAATTCCCTGATCAGCAGGAATCTCCTCCGTATGAAAAAGGACCTTCTTCCTACTCTGCCAGATGGAGAAACGGTACTTTGCGCCCATGGGGAGAATCAGGAGCAGGAGGCTCTCTGGATCGCAAAGGAGATTAAGAAACTAAAGAAAAGAGGCATTTCCTATAAGGATATTACCATTTTATACCGCGCCCACTATCTTACCAGAAGTATTGAGCAGGTCTTTTTGAAAGAAGAGATTCCTTATACCATTTACAGCGGGGTACAGTTCTTTGGCCGGATGGAGATTAAAGATGCACTTTGTTATCTGCGCATGATCGCTTATAAGGATGACCTGTCTTTCGTGAGAATTGCCAATGTTCCAAAGAGAAACCTTGGGGAGAGGAGAATGAAATTCATTCAGGAATATGCGGCTGAGAATGCGTGCAGCTTGTATGAAGCCATGTGCAGGAATCTGGACCAGGATATTTTTAAGGGCACAAAGGCCAGAGAGTTTGTGAAATTGGTGGAGACCTTTGCCTCTGATTACCGGGAAAGACCGGTATCGGAAGTGCTCTCAGCCATACTGGATCTGTTCGGATATGAGAGAATGCTCCGTACAGAAGGAAACCAGGAGAGACTGGATAACCTGGCGGAATTGAAGCAGTCTGTCTATGAATATGAGACGACCTGTGGGGAAGAAGCCACATTAGAGCATTATCTGGCTCATGTAGCTCTTTTTTCCAACAGTGACGTACAGCCAGAGCATGATAAGGTGAAGATGATGACGGTACACACCTCCAAGGGACTGGAATTCCCCTATGTGTTTCTTTGTGGACTGAATGAGGGAATCTTCCCATCCAGAAAGACAAGAACCAGGGAAGGAATGGAAGAAGAGCGCAGGCTGGCATTTGTGGCTATGACCAGAGCGAAGAAGCGTCTGTATCTTTCCGAAGCCAAGGGGCGGAATCTGGATGGTTCGCCCAGATATCCCTCCAGATTTATTCTGGAAATTGACCAGAACCTGCTGGAATACGCCCAGAAGCCAGAAGAGGGCTTAATAAAAGAGGCCAGGGAATATATTGAGCTGAGCAGCCGTTACCTTATGGAAGAGGAGGCACCGGCCCATTATCCAGCAGGACAGAAGATCCTGCATAAGATTTTCGGACCAGGCACCATTGTGGATGTGGATATTCAGAAGAGTGCCTATGCTATTCTTTTTGATGGAATGGAGACACCGCGGACCATATCCTTCCGGGTAAAATTGGAAAAAATATGAAAATTAATCCTTATCAAAATGCCGGTCCGGAATGACGTCCATCTGACTTACCGGAAGATAGTCTTCCCCGCCTGCACCATGAGTAAAGGCCTGCAGAATACAATCAATCGTCCGGTGGAGATAAGGGCGGTATTCATCAAGACAGACTGGTTGTGAATGAAGAATACAGCTATAGCTTGTGGAGCTTACCAGTTCAATGATGGTGAAGAGCAGCAGCTCTGGGGAATCGTAATGGATATCCGACTGTCCCAGAAGATTCAGGTATTCCTGAAAGAACGGAAAATCCTCTTCGTCTGCCTGTTCCTGAAAGGCATCTTTAAACACACCCCAGGACAGATTCTTGGAAATAAAGCCAAGCAGACTGCTTTCTGTCTGAAGACGGTCCAGAATATTATCTACAATAAAATGAAGCTGGGCAGTGAAGCCGGTAATATGGGCAGCTTCCAGAGCATCCCGGGCTTCCGAGAAAAGCTCGCCAGCCTTATGCGAGATCAGTTTATTCCGAATATCATATTTATCTTTAAAGTAGAGATAGAAAGTGCCTTTTGCAACCCCTGCATTTTCCACAATATCGGAAATGGTTGTCTTAGCAAGTCCTTTTGTAGTAAAGAGTTCAAAGGCAGTGTTGTACAGAGCACTTTTCTTTCTTTTCTTATTTAACTCCAGTTTTCCCATGCCTGTTCCTCCTAAAACCCTGTCTGCCGGGCAGACACTATATAAATAAAGGTAACTGTTCCGTACCTTCACATCTGCAAGCTTCGCGCTGCGCTTCTCAGCTTTTATGTGAAGACCGCAGCCGTAACGTTAAATATTTTACATTTATGACATTGCTGTCTGGATTTTCTACGTAATTACGCAGGTTTGATTTTTATTTTAAACAAAAATGACCAAAAGTCAATATCAAAACAGGAAAAGATTTGGATAAAAAACAGATATTGACTACTGGTCAGTTTTGTTGTATAACTTTCATAGGCTAAGAGATGACTAACTGATGTCGAAAAAAATAGGCTGCAAGGCAGTAGAAAGATTCACAGACGTCAGATATTTAACTAAGAATTAAGGAGTTGGCTAACATGAACCGAAATAAAAAAATTCTGAATGTTACTATGGCTGCTGGAATGGCTGCCGTCCTTGGAACTACACCAGTGATCGCTGCAGCACAGGAAGCAGACAATGCAGTGTCCAAGGAAGAAACCGTATATGTAAATGCCACTGCAGAAGGTGAAGTAAAGGACATCACCGTATCTGACTGGCTGAAGAACTCCGGATCTGCAGAGGGAGATGTATCCGATGTATCTGATCTGGAAGGAATCAAGAATGTAAAAGGTGATGAGACCTTTACCCAGGATGGCGACAAGGTTACCTGGAGTACGGACAGAAGCGATATCTACTATCAGGGAACATCCAATAAAGAGCTCCCGGTAGATATGAAGATCAAATATTATCTGGATGATCAGGAAATCACTCCTGACGAACTGGCAGGCAAGAGCGGTCATCTTCGTATGGAAGTTTCTTATACAAACAAATCCAAGAAAACAGTAAAAGTTGACGATAAAGACGTAGAAGTGTATTCCCCATTTGTTATGGTAACCGGAATGATCCTTTCTTCCGATAATTTTTCCAATGTTACCATTGACAACGGAAAAGTAATTTCAGACGGTGACAAAGAAATGGTTGTTGGTGTTGCAGTTCCTGGTCTGAAAGCCAGCCTGGATTTAAGCGATGACCTTTCCGATAAGATCGACATTCCAGAAGGCTTTACCATGGAAGCTGACGTTACCGACTGTTCCATGGGAAATACTTTTACCCTGGCAGTGACAGACCTGCTCAGCAGTCTGGATCTGGATGAGTCTGATGATCTTGATGACCTTCAGAATTCCCTGGATGAGCTGGACGACGCAGCTGTGAAGCTGGTAGACGGATCAAAAGATCTTTTCGATGGAACAAAAGAGCTCTATGATGGAACCAAGGATCTGAAGGATGGAACCAGCCAGCTTTATGATGGAGCGACGGATCTGGATGACGGAGCCAAAGAACTGGCAGACGGAACCGATACTTTATATGATGGAACGAAAGAACTGGATGATGGAGCCAAGACATTAAATACAGGTGCCGGAGAGCTTTATGATGGAACCTCTCAGCTGTACAGCGGAACCAAGACACTGTATGATGGAACCAGAACTCTTTATGGCGGCGCAAGCACACTTGCTTCCAGCTACAATGAGTTTGATGCAGGCGTTGCAAGTGCCAAGAGTGGTGCTTCCCAGTTAAACAGCGGAGCGAAATCTCTTCAGAGCGGTATTGCACAGTATACTTCCGGTGTAGGCAGCCTGGCATCTGGTGTAAACAGCTACACCAAGGGTGTTGATACTGTAAACAGCAACATGAAAGAGTATAATAAGGGAATGAAATCCCTGACAGATGGTGTGAACCAGTATGTGGCAGGCGGCAATCAGCTGGCATCTGGTGTGACTTCTTATGTAAATGGAGCCCTTCAGCTGACAGATGGTGTAAGCCAGTATGTAACAGGTGCACACAAACTTGCAGAAGGAACGAAGTCCTATGTAGATGGAACCAGCGCCCTGGTAGAAGGTGTTGGGAAGCTGGCACCTGGAATCCAGCAGGCTTCTGACGGACTTACAAGTGCGGCCGAAGAGTTATCTGGAATCGCAGCCAATGTAGCCAAAGCAGATATTCCAAATATGACTTCCAATCTGAAGACATATGCAGCAGGTGCTACTTCCCTTGCAACTGGAATCCAGCAGTATACTGCAGGTGCTGAAAAGATTGCCGAGGGAGCAGAGAGTGTAGCAGCAGGAGCACAGAGTGTGGCAGCAGGAGCACAGAGTGTAGCAGCAGGAGCACAGGACGTAGCAGCAGGAGCACAGGGCGTGGACGCAGGCGCAGGACAGCTTGTAACAGCGACTAAGAGTGTTAAAACTGGTGTGGACGGATTGGAAAGCGGACTTCAGAACTTGCAGGCTATGTTAAGCAATGATAATTCTTCCGCAGCAACTCAGCAGTTGAGTGGTCTTGCACAGTCTGTCCGTGACGCAGCAGAAGGAATCCAGACCAGCGTGAAGGTTGAGACAGCAGGTGTTTCTACAGATGCAGCTTCTGGTTCTGTAAACGGAGCACTTGGAACTCTGGAGGGAATTGATACTTCCAGTCTGGATGAGGGAACTGCAGCAGCAATCCAAAGTGCGATCAGCCAGTTGTATGGAGCACAGAGTGCTATCGAAAATATAGGAGCACAGTCAGGCGGCACTGTTACTGCACAGACAAACGGAGCTGATGTTCAGGCAACCTTAAATGCAATTGCAGATCAGATGGATGGCGCTGTCAGCACATATGCAGCTGACAATAATAGTGCTGCAATTACTGCAGTAAATCAGCTGATTGCAGCAGCTGGACAGGTATCAGATGGAGCTTCTGAGACAGTAAAAGGGGCTGAAACCTTAAAAGCAGGAACTGAAAAATTAAGCACAGGAGCTGCAAACTTAAATGATGGAGCCACAACCTTAAGTACAGGAGCCGCAAGCTTAAATGATGGAGCCGCAAGTCTTAACAGTGGCTTAAAGGAACTGACCAGCCAGGACGAAAAACTGAATAGCGGTGCAAAAGCTGTGATCGCAGCCGGTGACCAGGTTAATACCAGCGCAGACGCAGTAAGTGCAATTGCTTCTGAACTCACTGAAGAAAAAGTAAAAGAAATGCAGGCTCAGGTCAAAGCATTAAGTGACGGCGCAAAACAGATTTCTGAAGGCAATGAAACCCTTCAGGCAGGTTACAATAAATTACAGAAATCCGGTGCAGCGAAACAACTGACAGACGGAGCTGATCAGCTGCTCGCCAACGAGAGCACTCTTACAAACGGTATTACAGCCCTTCAGGGTAAAGATAATGCAAATGCAAACGCACTTCTTAGCGGTGCAAACACACTGCAGAAAGCAAAATCCAGTCTTGACAGCGGTCTTAGCTCAATCAGCAAGGCAACAAACCAGCTGGTATCCGGTGTTGGTACAATTGCTGCAAACAGCGTAGCACTTAGAAGCGGTGCATCCCAGCTGACTTCAAGCAGTGATGACCTGAATGATGGAGCAGCACAGCTGAAGGCAGGAACCAGCAGCCTTGTAAGCGGAGCTGGTACACTGGTAGCAGCCAGCGGACAGGTGAAATCCGGTATTGCCCAGTTAAAGAGCGGTGCTGGTGATCTTAGAAGCGGTGCATCTCAGCTTAGAAGCGGAGCAAACAGCGTAAATAACGGAACCCGTGAACTGAAGAGCGGTACAGCTTCCCTTGCAAGTGGAACCAGCGAACTGAAGAGTGGAGCTAAGGACCTGAATGACGGAGCCAAGACTCTGAAAGACGGAACCAGCACACTGAAAGACGGAGCTAAGGATCTGGATGATGGAGCTAAGGATCTGCAGGATGGAGCAAAAGAATTAAAAGACGGTGCAAAAGAGCTGAAAGACGGCGAGAAAGAATTCTATGATGAAGGTATCAAGAAACTGAAAGATACCATGGAAGATGATTTCCAGAGCGTTCTGGATCGTCTGGAGGCACTTCAGTCTGATGACTCAGCTTACACCTCCTTCACTGGAAAAGATGCGACTATGAGTGGAAATGTGAAGTTCATTATTGAAACCGAAGGCTTCGATGATGGCAGCGAAGACTGATCCACAGTCAGATAGATAACGGTTCATGGAACATAAAACAAAAAATAGAGGAAGGGGATAGGAGTAATTCTGCTCCCCTTCCTCTATTTTTATCTCATCCTTGCACCGCAAATAGGAGTCTGCTATAATGAAACAAACTAAAAAATCAGAAACAGATACAGAAAACAGGTGATGAAGTGGAGAACGTAAAGAAAAAATCCGCAAAACCCCAGTCAGTGAAAAGAAGCACTGGCTCTGCTCAGAAAGGCGGATCTTTGTTTTATAAACTGAAGTCTGATTATTACGATTTCAATTTAATAGCGGTGATCATCCTCATTATGTGCTTTGGACTGATCATGCTTTATAGTACAAGCTCGTACATGGCACAGATCAAAGAAGGGGATGATATGTATTATTTCAAAAAACAGGCATTATACAGTATTGGCTGTCTGTTCCTGGCTATTGTAGTGTCCTATTTTGACTATCATATTCTGGCGAAGCTGGCGTTCCCGATTTATTTGGCTGCTATTGTTCTTATGGCAATGGTTAAGACACCTCTTGGTGTTTCTTCACATGGCGCAAGAAGATGGCTGAAGCTGGGCGTACAGTTCCAGCCCGCAGAGATCGCCAAGATCGCGGTGATCGTTACCCTGTCCTATATGATCGTCCATATGGGAAAAAAGGTGAAGACCTTAAAGGCAGCCATGACGCTTCTTGGCTTGGGTGGAATTCAGGCGTTGTGTGCGTATGTGCTTACAGAGAACCTTAGTACAGCCATTATTATTTTCGGCATTACAGTAGGGCTTGTGTTTATTGCACATCCAAGGACCAAACCCTTTGTGATCATGGGAATTGTGGTGGTTGTTCTGCTTGCAATTCTGGTTTACAGCCTTTCCCATATGGATAAGAGCACTAATTTCCGTCTACGCCGTATTCAGGTATGGCTTCATCCAGAGGACTATGCCGGCGATGATGGATATCAGACAGTACAGGCATTGTATGCCATTGGTTCCGGCGGATTTTTCGGCAGAGGTCTTGGAAACAGTATTCAGAAGCTGGGAAGCGTTCCTGAGGCGCAGAACGATATGATCTTTTCCATTATCTGTGAAGAGCTCGGGGTATTTGGCGCGATCATGGTATTGTCGCTGTTTGCCTATCTTTTATACAGACTGTTTTTTATTGCACAGAACGCGCCGGATATGTTTGGCTCTTTGCTGGTAAGCGGGGTATTTGTACATATTGCTTTGCAGGTTATTATGAATGTGGCAGTTGTGCTGAATCTTATGCCGAACACAGGTGTTACCTTACCGTTTATCAGTTATGGAGGTACATCTATTTTGTTCCTGATGTCCGAGATGGGACTGGCGCTTAGCGTGGCCAGACAGATTAAATTTAAAGAGCCAGAGTTTATTTTATAATCCTCTTGACAAATGAGTCAGCAGATTATATACTTTCCGCAGTATATGACATACGGCTGTTTGTAAGCCGGTTTTCGAGATATTTATTAAAGGAGAATGAGCAATGTTAGAAAAGATGAGTGAAATGATCGCAGAGCAGCTTAACTGCGACGCAGAGACAATTACAGCAGACACTTCCTTCAAGGATGACCTGGGAGCAGATTCCCTTGACCTCTTCGAGCTGGTTATGGCTCTGGAAGATGAGTACAACATCGAGATTCCGGCAGAGGAGCTTACCGAGCTGAACACAGTTGGTGACGTGATCGACTATCTGAGAGATAAAGGAATCGACGCTTAATTATTTTTGCAGATGATGATCTCCCTGAGGCTGGGCTTCGGGGAGACTTTTTTATCTGTTCATATCCATAAAGGGCAGCTTTTTCCCTATGGACATTTTGAATGGATTAGGTATATAATGTGAAAAGACAGTTGTCATTCGGATCTGGTGGGTGAGTCCTGCCGCACATACGCGAATGACAGCAGAAGATAAGAAAGAATAAACAGGGAGAATAGAGAAGACATGACTAAGATCAGAACCAGATTTGCACCAAGCCCTACAGGCAAAATGCATGTTGGAAATTTACGTACAGCGTTATACGCATATCTTATTACCAAGCACGAAGGCGGAGATTTCATTCTCCGTATTGAGGATACAGACCAGGAGCGTTATGTAGAAGGCGCTGTTGATATTATTTACCGTACCATGGAGAAGACTGGCCTTCTTCACGACGAAGGTCCGGACAAGGACGGCGGATATGGCCCATACGTACAGAGCGAGCGCCAGGCCCAGGGAATTTACCTGAAATATGCCAAGCAGCTGGTAGAGCAGGGTGACGCCTACTATTGCTTCTGCCAGAAGGAAGAGTTAGAGAGCATGAAGCGTGTTGTTGCAGGCAAGGAGATCTCCATCTATGACAAACGCTGTCTGAAGCTTTCAAAGGAAGAGGTTCAGCGCCGTCTGGATGCTGGGGATCCGCATGTAATCCGTTTTAACATGCCGACAGAGGGAACGACTACCTTCCATGATGTTATTTACGGAGACATTACAGTAAACAACGAAGAGCTTGAGGATCTGATCCTGATCAAATCCGACGGATACCCAACCTATAACTTTGCCAACGTTGTAGATGACCACCTTATGGGAATCACACACGTAGTAAGAGGTAACGAGTATCTTTCCTCTTCTCCGAAATATAACCGCATTTACGAGGCTTTTGGCTGGGATATCCCGGTTTACGTACATTGCCCGCTGATCACAGATGAGACACATGCCAAGCTGTCCAAGCGTTCCGGACATTCCTCTTATGAGGATCTTCTGGATCAGGGATTTGTTTCCGAGGCAATTGTAAACTACGTTGCACTTCTTGGATGGAGCCCGGCAGATAATAACGAGATCTTCAGCCTTCAGGAGCTGGTTGAGAAATTTGATTATCACCACATTAACAAATCTCCGGCTGTATTTGATATCAACAAGCTTCGCTGGATGAACGGCGAGTACATTAAGAAAATGGATCCGGAAGTATTCTATGAGAGAGCACTTCCATATATGAAAGAGGTTCTGAAAGGCGACTTTAACTTCAAGAAGATCGCAGGAATGGTACAGACCAGAATCGAGACATTCCCGGACATCCCGGCACTGATCGATTTCTTCCAGGAGGTTCCGGAGTACGACGCAGCGATGTACTGCCACAAGAAAATGAAAACAAACCAGGAGACTTCCCTGGCTGTCCTGAAGGAAGTTCTTCCGCTTCTGGAAGCACAGGAGGATTACACCAACGATCCGCTGTTTGCTTCTTTAAGTGAATTTGTGAAGGAGAAAGGTTACAAGAACGGCTATGTAATGTGGCCTCTTCGTACAGCTGTTTCCGGTAAGCAGATGACACCGGCAGGTGCTACCGAGATCATGGAGATCATCGGCAAGGATGAGACCATCCGCCGTGTGAAAGCTGCCATCCAGAAGCTTGAAAACCTGTAAAGAGAAACCGTTTCCATTATGAAGAAAAATCCATCTCAATTAAGGGCAATCGCCCACCTGTCAGGACCGATGATGGTTCTGGCAGGCCCCGGTTCGGGGAAAACCTCAGTAATCGTTGAACGAACTGCATATATGACCGGTGAGGGGAAAATACCTGCTTCCTCTGTTCTTGTAGTGACTTTTTCACGGGCTGCTGCAAAAGAAATGAAGGAGCGGTTCCTGAAATTCACAGGACAGACTTCCACGGCTGTTACCTTTGGAACCTTTCACGGTGTATTTTATGGGATCCTGAAACAGGCCTATGGTCTGGGGGCTGGCAATATTCTGTCAGAAGAAGAGAAATATGCCATTTTGAAAGAAATGACACTGGAATTTGGCCAGGAGCTGGCCCAGGAAGGGGATTTCCAGGAAGATGTTGCCAAGGAGATCAGTGTGGTAAAAGGAAACCGTATTTCCCTGGATCACTATTATTCCTCCTGCTGCCCGGACGAGGTGTTCCGCCAGATTTACAACGGTTACCAGAAAACTCTGCGCCAGAGACGGAAGCTGGATTTCGACGATATGCTTCTTTGCTGCTATGAACTTTTTGACCAGCGAAAAGACATTCTGGCGGCATGGCAGAATAAATTTCAGTATATTATGGTGGATGAGTTTCAGGACATCAACCATCTCCAGTACGACATTGTGCGGATGCTGGCAAAGCCCAGGGATAACCTGTTCATAGTGGGGGATGACGATCAGTCTATCTACCATTTCCGTGGGGCGAAGCCCGAGATCATGCTGAACTTTACAAAAGACTATCCAAAGGCGGAAACAGTTCTTCTGAACATCAATTACCGCTGCACCAAAAATGTACTTCAGGCAGCCATGAATGTGGTAGACTGCAACCAGAAGCGCTTTAAGAAGCAGCTGTCCACTCCAAATGAACAGGGAAAACCTGTGAAAGTGATGGAATTTGACAATCCAAGAGAAGAATATGTGAAGGTGGCAGCCTTCCTGAAAAAACAGCTGGATGCAGGTGAAAAACTGGAAGATACGGCGGTCCTTTTTCGCACCAACCAGGAGGCGGAGGGCCTTGTGGGAGCTTTGATGGAATACCAGATCCCTTTTACCATGAAAGAACAGCTGCCCAATTTGTTCCGTCACTGGATCAGCCGGAATCTGATGGCTTATCTGAAAATGGCAACAGGAGACCGGACAAGAAAGACTTTCCTGGAGATCATGAACCGTCCGAACCGCTATATTGCAAGGGATGCGCTGACGCAGACGACTGTGGATTTCGCAGCTCTCCGGGAATTTTACAAGGACAAGGACTGGATGTGTGACCGGATCACCACACTGGAGACACACCTGCGCATTCTTTCCACGCTGGCACCTTATGCAGCGGTGAATTTTATCCAAAAAGGAATGGGCTATGAGCAGTATCTCATAGAGTATGCCCAGTACCGCAAGATCCGTCCAGAAGAGCTTCTGGAGGTTCTTGACCGTATCAAGGAAAGTGCAAAAGGGATGAAAACTCTGGAAGAGTGGGAAAATTACATTGAGGATTACACGAAGAAACTGGCGGAACAGGCGAAAAAGCAGGAAACCAAACGGGAAGGCGTTGTGATCTCAACCCTTCATGCGGTGAAAGGACTGGAATATGACAAGGTTTATATCATGAATGTAAACGAAGGCAGTATCCCTTATAAAAAAGCGGTCCTGGCGGAGTCCCTGGAAGAGGAACGCCGGCTTTTCTATGTGGGCATGACACGGGCTAAGAAAGAGCTGATGCTGTGTTATGTAAGACGTCAGTATGACAAAGAACGGGATCCGTCCAGATTCTTAGAAGAAACAGGGTTGTAAACATTAACAATATAAAGTATAATAATGTCTGTTGTGCAAAAACAGTAATTCAAATTGCGGAAGCAGTGCAAATAAATGACAAGAAAGATGAAATGGAGAAACCGCATTTTCTGGCTCAGGATCCTGGTTATGATTCTGGTCATTGCGGGATCTTATCTGGCGTATGCCTTTATATACAGAGGAAGAAATGAGCCGCCAACCAAGCGCAAAACCACCAATCAGGAAGCGGCCTATTACACCCTTCGGGGACAGATCCAGATGCTCTCCCAGAAAGAAGAGCTGATGGCATTTGCCTTTGAAGACCGGAAAAAAGAGCGGGAATACGGAACCTATATTATTCCCGGACTGAAAGCAACACGGACCCTCCTTACCAGCGAGGGTGATATGCCGGCCATGTGCACCACTATGACGCCACAGGGACTGGCTGTAACAGAGGATTATGTTTTTGTAAGTGCCTATTGCCATGCGAAAAAGCATAACTCTGTAATTTATATGATCAACAAAGAATCACATCGTTTTATAAAAGAAATTGTTTTGCCCGGTCAGCCCCATGTAGGCGGCCTGGCCTATGACAGTGAACATCAGATTCTGTGGTATTCCTCCAATACACAGGAGCTTGCCCAGGCGGTAAGCCTGACCATGGAATCCATCAAAAATTACGACTATGATGAGAGCCAGCGTCCCATAAGCACCAATCAGGTAGCCAGCCTTTACGGAATCGTCCGTGATTCCTTTATGACCTTTTACGAAGGCTGCCTGTACGTTGGCTGTTTTACAAAATATACAGACAGCGCCATCGCAAGATATGCAGTAGATGAGCAGGGAAACCTGGTAAATACCATGGACGAGGGACTGGGAATGAACTTTGAGATGGCAGTGCCCCTTGATTATTCCACTATTTCCGAGCAGGCCCAGGGAATGACTTTTTATAATGACAAGCTTTTGCTGTCCCATTCCTTTGGAATTTTGCCCTCCCGTGTGGTATTTTATGAAAAATCCGATAAACGTCTTTATGTAGATGAAAATTCTGCCATCAGTTACCGTTTCCCGGAGCGGATCGAGCAGATCTTTGTGGACGGGGATGACTTGTATGTGCTGTTTGAATCCGCTGCCTATGCATATAGTTCAGCGTCCGTAAATATTGTGGACAGGGTTCTGAAATTAAGCCTGCCGAGAATGGAAGAGTATCAGCAGAGTACACAGAATCAGTACTAAAGAATTTTTACAAACTCCAGACGAAAACCAGAGAGAAATCCAGTGTGTTTCTAAGAATGAATCCGGGATTGTCCACATATATTAAAATTGAGAGGTGATACAACATAGAAGCAGAGCAGATTCAGAACCTGTTTGCAGGCAATATCCGCAGACTGTTGATGAATGCAAACCTTGATTACGATAAAATATACGAGATACGCCTGAGGGTGGGACGGCCATTGTTCTACACCTATGACGGCGGTGAGGGGTTCCTTACGGATCACGACGGCAAATATGTGGTGACCAGGGAGGATCTGAAAGAAACCATGGAATATGTAAGCGGCTATTCCCTTTATTCTTATGAAGATGAAATGCGTCAGGGGTTTCTCACTGTTCAGGGAGGACACCGGGTGGGGGTTACCGGGAAGGTGATCTTAGATGGCAATGAGATCCGGGGAATGAAATACATTTCCTGTATCAATGTGCGGCTGGCTCATGAGGTGGTAGGCTGTGCAGATCCGGTAATGCCTTATATCCGCAAAAAGAACTGGGTAGCCCATACCTTGATCGTTTCCCCGCCAAGAGGAGGGAAGACCACCCTGCTTCGGGATATCATCCGCCAGCTGAGCAACGGGGAAGATAAGAAAAAGCTTCCAGGGATGACAGTAGGAGTTGTGGACGAGCGAAGCGAGCTTGCCGGTTCCTACCAGGGGGTGCCCCAGAATGACCTTGGCATGCGTACCGATGTGCTGGATGGCTGTCCGAAGGCAGAGGGAATGGAGATGCTGATCCGTTCCATGTCCCCGGCTGTTGTGGCTGTGGATGAGCTGGGACGAAAAGAAGATTTCAAAGCGGTGGAGTCTGTGATCCACAGTGGCTGCAAGGTGATCGCAACTGCCCATGGAAATTCCATCGAAGATGTGATCCACCAGCCCTATTTTGAAAAGCTGGTGAGAAGAAGAGTGTTTGAGCGTTACATTTTCCTTGACAAAGGAGATCATGCTGGAACCATAATGGGAATTTATGACAGAAACGGGAGGCCTTGTTGAAAACAGCAGGAATCATTCTGATCCTTTTTTCCGGAACGGGTCTTGGGCTTTGCAAAAGCATGGAACTTGGCACCAGACTGAAAATCCTGGAAACACTGATTCAGCTTCTTCTGTTACTGAAAGGAGAAATCCGCTGTACCGGGGCGGCATTGGAAGATGCATTCTTTGATGTGGCGGTAAAAATGCCAGGAGAGTACAGGCTGTTTATGGAAGAAACAGCTAAGCGGCTGCAGGAACGTCCTGGAATTACCTTTGGCAGTATTTTCCGGGAATGTGCCTTAAGGAATCTTCCGCTGCAGAAGATTTCCGCGGAAGAGAGGGAATGTTTTCTTTCCCTGGGAGAAAAACTGGGATATCTGGACCGGGAAATGCAGGTGGCACAGCTGACGCTTCTGGAGGAAGAACTGAGCCACCGTATAAAGACTCTGAAAAACGCTCTGCCAAAGCAGCAGAAAACCTATCAGAGCATGGGAGTCCTGGGTGGAATGCTGCTGGCGATCCTGTTATGGTAGGAGAAAGGAGGCCCCCTTGGAAGTCAGTATTATTTTCAAAATTGCGGCTGTAGGGATTCTGGTCTCCGTACTTTCCCAGGTGCTGAAGCACAGCGGCCGGGAGGAACAGGCATTTCTGGTCAGCCTGGCAGGGCTGCTGGTGGTGCTTTTCTGGATCGTGCCATATATTTATGAGTTATTTGACAGTATTAAGAAGTTATTTGAATTGTGATCCAGAGCGTGTCACAAAAATCATTTCTCCAACTTGCACGCTCTTATTCACCCACATTTTGAAAAGGCAGCAAAAAATCACGTATTTGTGTGCAGCGGGAGGCTGCCAGCCGCCAATTTTTATGGAGGTGGAAAATGGATATTATAAAGATTTCGTTACTAGGCGTATGCGGTGTTATGCTTGGATTCCTTATGAAAGGAACCAAACCGGAATACGCCTGTTTTATTACAGTAGGGATCGGTCTTGTGATCATGGGACTTGCTGTTGGGAAAATCCGTTATCTCTTTGAATCCCTGGGGAAAATCCAGGAAACACTTCCAGTAGATACAGAATACATTTCCACTTTGGTAAAAATGATCGGGATCACCTACATCGGACAGTTTGCCTCCGGAATCTGTAAGGATGCAGGCTACAGCACCACAGCAGCTCAGATCGAGCTGTTCTGCAAGCTGTCTGTGATGGTGCTGAGCATGCCGGTGCTGATGGCACTTCTGAAAACCATTCAGGAGTTTATGGTATGAGCGTTGGCGGAAGAAAACGAAAATTCTGGGTGAGTGCCATGCTGCTCATATTTCTGACTGGATTTTTGATGGAAAATCAGAAAATAGATGTTAAGGCGCAAAGAATTGTATCCAGTGAAATATCTGTAGGGACAGAAGAGAAAAATGAGGCAGAGTTTGTGAAATCTGATGTGGATGGAGCCGGATTGACAACTTCTGCAGGCATCACTGACCAGCTGGTCTCTGACATGTCCTTCCAGCAGGTCCAGACTCTGATGGATGAAATGCTTGGGGAAGACAGCTTCTCTATAGGAACAGCGTTAAAAAACATGATAAACGGCAAAACAGTATTTTCAAAAGAGGCGGTGCAGCAGTTTCTGCGCAGCCTCTTTTTTGACCGGCTGGAAAAAGAGCGGATCAATTTTTTCAGGATTCTTCTGCTGGTACTGGCGGCAGCAGTGTTCTCTAATTTTGCAGCAGTCTTTGAAAATGATCAGATTGGGGACGTCAGCTTTTATATGGTATATCTGCTACTGTTTACCATTTTTATGAACAGCTACCAGCAGCTGGGAGTTTCCCTTGGAAAACAGCTGGAATGGATGACACAGTTTATGAAAGGACTGGCACCAGCCTATTTTGTGGCAGTTTCCGCAGCTTCCGGGGCAGTTACGGCTTCCGTATTTTACCAGGGAGTTCTTCTTCTGGTATGGCTGGTGGAATGGATCCTTCTTACCCTGATCCTGCCGGGAGCAAATCTGTACGTCCTGCTTTGTCTGGTAAACCACCTTTCCAAAGAGGATATGCTAAGTAAGATGGCAGAGCTTCTGGAAACCTTGATCAGCTGGAGCCTGAAAACCATGCTGGGGGCGGTTCTGGGGCTTCAGGCAGTACGTGGTCTGGTGGCACCTGCAATGGATTCCATCAAGCGGACAGCCATAGGCAGAACAGCCGGGGCAATCCCAGCAGTGGGAAATGCTGTAAATGCAGTAACAGAGCTGATCCTGGCAGGTGCGATGCTGGTGAAAAACTGCCTTGGAGCTGTGGCTGTGATCGTGCTGTTTCTTGTGGGAGCCGGACCCGTGATCCACTACGGGCTCCTTTCTTTAAGCTACCGTTTCTTAAGTGCGGCTGCCCAGCCGGTATCAGATAAAAGAATCGTGGGATGCCTCAGCACAATGGGAGAAGGCTGTGCCATGCTCCTTCGGATCATGCTGACTGCGGAAATTCTGTGTGTGCTTACCTTCGTGGTACTTATGGCGTCGGTGGGAGGTTAGAGTGTGCAAAATATATGGAGAAGTGAAAGGGATTATATCACAAAGGTATGGGGCAAAAAGGGGACATGGGATGTGATAGAATATGAAAGAAGCTATTTATAGCTGGGTCAAATGTCTTGCTATATTTTACATTTTACTTACCATGATCATGCATCTGGTTCCAACGGAAAAATATCAGCGCTATGTGCGTTTTTTTATGGGCCTGGTGCTGATTGTTATGCTGATCACTCCGGTGCTCTCCATTCTGGAGAAAGCAAAGGCATTGCCGGAAAGCTTTTCCAGCCTTTATCAGCAGGAAGAAAAACAGCGCCTTACTTTGGATATGGAAAATCTCCAGAAAAGCCTTCTGGAAAAAGGAGTAGAAGAGCAGCTGGCCGGAAATATTCTGGAAACTTTGCAAAAGAAAGGAATAGAAGTGATGGTGTGTGAAGTACATATAGAAGGGGAGCTGTTAAAGGCCACTCTATGGACAAAGGAGGTGCCGGATACAAAGACAGAAAGGGGAATCAAGGATGAACTTGCAGCAAACTGGGGAATCCGGGAAGAAAACTGTGAAGTCCTTACTTGGGAAAATGGGCAGCAGGCAGTGGGTGATCCTTCTCCTTCTGGGATTGCTACTCACGGTGATCGCACTTCCAGCATCCAATAAAACGGACAGTTCTTCTACGGAAGGAAAAAACAGCCCGCTTTTCACAGATACTTCCTATGAAGAGCAGACTGCACAGCGCTCCCTGTTGGAAGAAAAACTAGAGGATCTTTTGTCCCAGGTAGAAGGCGTGGGAAAGGTCCGGGTGGTCCTTATGACCGGGGAACAAAAAGACAGCAGCAGCTTCTACAGTTCTGGAAACCAGGCAGTTACCGGAGTGCTGATCGCAGCAGAAGGAGCAGATAATTCTGTGGTTTCCAGGAATATTGTAGAGGCAGTTATGGCATTATTTCAGGTAGAAGCCCATAAAATTAAGGTAATGAAAATGAAATGAGGAGAGGTAAAGTGAAAAAAATTCTGAAAAAGAACCAGGTAATCATTACTTCACTGGCGGTTTTGATCGCAGTTGCAGGATACCTGAATTTCGCAGATGTAGATCTGGGGCTGAAGAATCAGGAGGCCAGCGCGGACAGCAGCAGTATCCTGGAGGATGTGAATTACGATCTTACCGATGAAACAGCCCTTCTGGATGAGAACGGGGCAGATAGCAGCCTTACAGATGTGCAGAACCAGACCACCAGCACACCGGGGGAAGCTGTACTTACTGCGGCCTCTGATTTTGCGGCCCAGGCCAAACTTTCCAGGGAGCAGATCCGTTCCCAGAATAAAGCAGACCTTCAGGCAATCATCAACAACCAGGATTTGGGGGATGACCAGAAGCAGGAGGCTGTGAGCACCATGGTTTCCATGGCAGACCTGACGGAAAAAGAGTCTGCGGCAGAGCTTCTTCTGGAGGCAAAAGGCTTTACAAATGTGATCGTAAACCTTACCGGTGAGACTGCAGATGTGGTAGTCCCGGAAGCGGATCTGACCGATGCGAAGAGGGCCCAGATTGAAGATATTGTGAAAAGGAAAACTGGAATTGCGCCAGAAAATATTGTGATCACTCCTTTAAATGAGAGTGAAGAAGAGTTAGTAAACAAAGATGAATCTCTGGAGACTTCTGTGGATATTGATGATGATACTACTGCGAATCCGTGAGAATACCCCTTGACAGTGCAGCAGTCCTTATACTAGAATAGGAATGCTGCAAAAATATAAGAATACAGGCGGATTTTTTCAGAAGCATTGTCTGGTGAGTGTTATGGCAATGTGAATTGGAGGTCTGTCAGTTTAGGAATATAGAATTCAAATAGGAGGCTAAACGTGTCGAAGTATACGAAAGAAATAGAAAAAAGAAGAACTTTTGCCATTATTTCCCACCCGGATGCAGGTAAGACCACTCTGACTGAGAAATTCCTGCTGTATGGCGGAGCCATTAATCTGGCCGGTAGCGTAAAAGGAAAGGCAACGGCCCGCCATGCAGTATCAGACTGGATGGAAATTGAGAAGGAGAGAGGTATTTCCGTTACTTCTTCCGTATTACAGTTCCATTATGATGGATATTGCATCAACATTCTGGATACTCCTGGACATCAGGACTTCTCTGAGGACACCTACCGTACCCTGATGGCAGCAGACTCTGCGGTCATGGTAATTGACGGTTCCAAGGGTGTTGAGGCACAGACCAGAAAGCTGTTTAAGGTCTGCGTAATGAGACACATTCCTATTTTTACCTTTATCAATAAAATGGACCGTGATGCCAACGATACCTTTGATCTTCTTGACGAGATCGAGAAAGAGCTTGGAATCGCAACCTGCCCCATCAACTGGCCAATCGGTTCCGGTAAAAAATTCCGCGGTGTTTACGACCGCAACACAAATAAAATCCTTACCTTCACAGATACCCAGAAGGGTACCAAGGAGGGAAATTTCGAGGAGATCGATCTGGACGATCCTCACGCACTTGAGGTTATGGATCCGGAGCAGAAGGAGCAGCTTCTGGAAGAAATCGAGCTTCTGGACGGTGCAAGCGCAGAGTTTGACCAGGAACTGGTAAGCAAGGGAGAACTGACTCCTGTATTTTTCGGATCTGCCCTTACCAACTTTGGCGTGGAGACATTCCTGGAGCATTTCCTGAAAATGACCACATCACCGCTTCCAAGAATGGCAGATACAGGTCTTGTAGATCCAATGAGCGACGATTTCTCAGCTTTTGTCTTCAAGATCCAGGCAAATATGAACAAGGCCCACCGTGACAGAATCGCATTTATGCGTATCTGCTCCGGCAAATTCGACGCTTCCCAGGAGGTTTACCATGTGCAGGGGGACAAGAAGATGAGACTTCTTCAGCCGCAGCAGATGATGGCAGAATCCCGTCACGTTGTAGACGAGGCTTATGCAGGGGATATTATCGGTGTCTTTGACCCGGGTATTTTCTCCATTGGAGATACCATCTGTACACCTGGAAACAAATTTGCATTTGAAGGAATCCCCACATTCGCACCGGAGCATTTTGCAAGGGTAAGACTTCTGGATACCATGAAGAGAAAGCAGTTCGTAAAGGGAATCAACCAGATCGCACAGGAAGGTGCTATCCAGATTTTCCAGGAGCTTTATGGAAATATGGAAGAGATCATCGTGGGCGTTGTTGGTGTGCTTCAGTTTGACGTTCTGAAATATCGTCTGGAAAACGAGTACAATGTAGAAATTCGTCTGGAAAATCTGCCTTACGAGCATATCAGATGGATCGCCAATAAGGATGAGATTGCTGTGGACAAGATCGTCGGAACCTCTGACATGAAGAAGGTTACAGACCTGAAAGGCAATCCGTTGCTTCTGTTTGTCAATGCATGGAGTGTTGGTATGACCGAAGACAGAAACCCGGATTTAATATTAACAGAATTCAGTAAATAACTCTTTTCATTTTTGACGCATTTTGCTATAATAGTAATACTTAGTGAAAGTATACCGCGGAGGCGGAAATGGATACCGGGGATGGGAAAGGGCAGAACTTTTTCCATATCTGGCAGATTAAACCTAGGAGGTTTGTAAGCATGGCAGAGAAGAGAACAACATATAAAATACAGGATATCGAAGGAATCGGAGAGGTTCAGATCGCAGACGAGGTGGTCACCATTATTGCCGGACTTGCTGCTACAGAGGTAGACGGTGTTGCATCCATGGCTGGTAATATTACCAACGAACTGGTAAGCAAGCTTGGAATGAAGAATCTTTCCAAGGGCGTTAAGGTCGAGATCGTAGACGGTGCTGTGAGCGTAGATCTTACCCTGAATATTGAGTATGGCATGAACATCCTTGAGACCAGCAAGAAGGTCCAGGAGAAAGTAAAGGCAGCCATTGAGAACATGACGGGACTTGAGGTTGCAGATGTCAATATTCATATTGCAAGCGTAGATATGGAGAACGAAAAAGGAAAGTAAACCTTTCCTTTTTTTTCTATGAAAGTCCACAGGACAGCTGGCTTTCATGACCGTTAAGAGGGAGTTATAGATAGTAGGAGGAAACATGAGAAGAAGGGAACAGAGAGAACACATTTTTAAGCTGCTTTTTATCAGCGAGTTTAATACACAGAAAGAAATGGAAGAGCAGCTTGCTTTATATTTATCTGATATTGAGAATCTGGAAGAGAGCGACAGAGACTATATCAGCCGCAAATATATGAACATTATGAAACACACAGCAGAGCTTGATGAGAAGCTGAACAGCATCAGTATGGGATGGAAGACCAGCCGTATGAACCGTGTTGACCTGACCGTACTCCGCCTGGCTGTGTACGAGCTTGAATATGAGAAAGAAGAAGTGCCGGTAGGAGTTGCCATCAACGAGGCCGTAGAGCTGGCGAAATGCTTCGGCTCCGAAGAGTCCGGCGCATTCGTAAACGGAATCCTTGGCAAGATCGCAAATCCGGATAAGAAGGTTGCTGCAAGAAAGGCTCCAGCCAAGAAAGAAGAGCAGGCTGCTGCAAGACCGAAGTCTGGCTTTAAGGTAAAAGATCCTTCCAAGAAGGTTGTTGTTGTCAACCGTAATGTAAGCTCCAAGGCACCGGAAAATAAGAATGAATAATGTTTATTCTGTTGGTCAGGTAAACCGCTATGTGAAGAACATGTTTACCCAGGACTATTTTTTACAGAATATTTATGTAAAAGGAGAGGTATCCAACTGCAAGTACCACTCCACAGGACACATTTATTTTACCCTGAAGGATGAAGGCGGCACACTGAAATGTGTGATGTTTGCCGGATCCAGGCGGGGACTGGCTTTCCGTATGAAGGACGGGGACAAGGTTGTAGCCGGGGGCAGAGTCGATGTTTATGAAAGAGACGGCGTCTATCAGTTCTATGCGAAGGAAATCACCTTAGAAGGCGCTGGTGCGCTTTACGAAAGATATCTGGCACTGAAGCAGGAACTGGAAGATATGGGAATGTTTGCACAGGAGTACAAGCAGCCCATTCCGGAATTTGCCCACAGGGTAGGTATTGTAACCTCTCCTACAGGAGCTGCCATCAAGGATATTATCAATGTTTCCAGCAGAAGAAATCCTTTTATCCAGAGTATTCTTTATCCTGCTCTTGTGCAGGGAGAGGAAGCTGCAGACAGCATTGTACGCGGAATCCGTATGCTGGATGAAGCTGGTGTGGATGTTATCATTGTAGGAAGGGGCGGCGGCTCCATTGAGGAATTGTGGGCCTTCAATGAGGAGAAGGTTGCCAGGGCGATCTTTGAGTGCCGCACACCTGTGATCTCAGCAGTAGGACATGAGACGGATTTTACCATTGCGGATTTCGTGGCAGATCTTCGTGCGCCAACCCCGTCGGCTGCGGCAGAGCTGGCTTATTTCGACTGCCGGAGCATTCTGAATTCCATGCAGGGATATCAGGAACGAATGGAGCGTGCGGTCTGGAATAAAATTGATGTGAACCGGGCAAGGCTGGAACGATACCGGACGAAGCTTTCCTATCTGAATCCGGAGAGCCGTCTGCGTGACCGTCAGCAATATGTGGCAGATATGCAGGACCGCATTCAGTCTGCCATGGAACAAAAGATAAAAGACAAAAGACACAGGCTGTCCCTCTATCTGGAGCGTTTTCATGGCCTTTCCCCACTTCGGAAGCTGAATCAGGGCTATTCCTATGTTTCAGATGGGGAAGGGAAGACTTTGACAAGCGTTTCACAGGTAAAACAAGGGGATAGTCTGCTGGTTTATGTGACAGATGGCACCATAGAGGCATCTGTAAAGAATACAAAGAAGGAGGTGCGGGACGATGGCTGATGAGAAAAAAGAAGAGAAAACTCTGGAGGAGGCTTTTTCAGAGCTGGATGTTCTGGCTGGCAGGTTAGAAGACCGTGAGACCTCCCTGGAGGATTCCTTCCGTCTGTATAAGCAGGGAATGGAGCTTCTGAAATTTTGCAACGAGAAACTGGATACTGTAGAGAAGAAAATGCTGCAGATGAATGAGGATGGTAGCCTTGGTGAATTTTCAAGATGAATTAAAGAAAAGAACAGATGAAATCGAGAGCGTGATCGCGTCTTATCTTCCGGCAGAGGAAGGCTTTGCAAAGACTATGGAAGAGGCTATGAATTACAGCGTTCTGGCCGGAGGCAAGCGTCTGCGCCCCATGCTGATCCTGGAGACCTTGCGGATGTTCGGCGGTGACGAGACCATTGCCTATCCGTTTATGGCGGCGATGGAGATGATCCATACCCATTCACTGGTTCATGATGACCTTCCGGCACTTGATAACGACGATTACCGGAGAGGCCGCCTTACCACTCACAAGGTTTATGGAGAGGCTATGGGCGTGCTTAGCGGTGTGGCACTTCTGAATTATGCCTATGAGGTGATGCTTACAGCTTTTGACAAGGCAGATACACAGGAGAGCCAGGCACATGTGATCCAGGCTTTAAAGGTGATGTCCCATAAGACAGGGCTTTACGGAATGCTTGGGGGACAGAGTGTGGACGTGGAAAATGACGGCAAGCCTATGAGCCGTGAGATGATCGATTATATTTATGAGAATAAGACTTCTGCACTGATCGAAGCTTCCATGATGACAGGAGCCATCCTTGGAGGCTCTGCTGCAGAAGAGACTGCTACAGTAGAAAAGGCAGCGAAAAATATTGGTCTTGCTTTCCAGATCCAGGACGACATTCTGGATGTGACAAGCACTGCGGAAGAGCTTGGAAAGCCCATCCACAGTGATGAGAAGAACCATAAGACCACTTATGTGACTCTTATGGGAATCGAGGCGGCATCACAGCAGGTGAAAGCACTGTCCGATGAGGCAGTTTCCCTGCTGGAAGGACTGAATAAGAAAAACGAATTCCTGTTTACCCTGGTGAAAGAACTGGTGGGACGCAGGAAGTGAAAGAAGGATACAAATGATTCTGGATAAAATAAAAAAGCCCAACGATATTCACAAAATTCCTCTGGCTGAATTTCCCCAGCTGGCTGATGAAATACGAAGCTTTTTGATTGAATCCGTCAGCAGGACAGGAGGACATCTGGCATCCAATCTCGGAGTGGTGGAGCTTACACTGGCACTGCATAATGTACTGGATTTTCCAGATGACAGGCTGATCTGGGATGTAGGCCACCAGGCTTACACTCACAAGATCCTCACCGGACGGAAGGGAGAATTTGAAACCCTGCGTAAAGAAGGCGGACTTAGCGGTTTTCCAAAAAGAGGAGAGAGCAATTGTGACTCTTTTGATGCGGGACACAGCTCAGATTCTATTTCCGCAGGCCTTGGCTATGTGCGGGCAAGAGACCTTCTTGGTGAAAAATATCACGTAGTTTCCGTGATCGGAGATGGTGCGCTTACAGGCGGTATGGCATATGAGGCGCTGAACAATGCGGCTGATCTGGAGACAAACTTTATCATTATCTTAAATGATAATAATATGTCTATTTCTCCCAATGTAGGAGGAATGTCAAATTATCTCAGTGCCATTCGTACCGCGGAAGCATACACCGGAATGAAGATGAGCCTGAATAAAGCAGTGAAGAAGATCCCCCGTGTGGGAACTGCCATGGTAGATGCCATGCGAAGGACAAAAAGCAGCATTAAGCAGCTTTTTATCCCGGGAATGCTCTTTGAAAATATGGGACTGACTTACCTTGGCCCTGTAGATGGCCATAACATGCGCCAGATGATGAGGCTTTTTAACGAGGCCAAGCGTGTGAAGGGACCTGTTGTGGTCCATGTACTCACAGAAAAGGGCCGTGGCTATGAGCCTGCCAGACAGAATCCGGATATGTTCCACGGAATCGGACCATTTGATATAAAGACTGGAAGACCAGTTCAGAAGAAGGTCTGTCCAGGCTATACGGATGTTTTTGCAGATGCTTTGTGTGAAGCGGCAGCAGAGGAAGAGAAGCTGGTGGCGATTACGGCGGCTATGCCGGACGGTACCGGACTTAAGAAATTTTCCCAGAGATTTCCAGACCGTTTCTTTGATGTGGGGATCGCAGAGGAACATGCGGTTTCCTTTGCGGCAGGACTAGCCCTTGGTGGCGTGATCCCGGTGGTTGCCATCTATTCCTCCTTTTTGCAAAGAACGGTGGATCAGATGCTTCATGATGTTTGTATGCAGAAGCTTCATGTGATCTTTGCTGTGGACAGAGCTGGTCTTGTGGGCGCAGACGGGGAGACACATCAGGGAAATTTTGACATTTCCTATCTGAGCATGATGCCAGGAATGACGGTGATGGCGCCAAAGAATGACTGGGAGTTAAAAGAAATGCTCCGCTTTGCAGTGAAAGCGGACGGTCCTGTGGCAATCCGTTATCCGAGAGGAGATGCTTATCAGGGCTTGCAGGAGTACCAGATCCCTGTGGAGCTTGGAAAAAGCGAAGTCCTTCACAGAGGAAGCCAGGTAGCAGTTCTGGCCCTTGGCAGTATGGTGGAGATCTGCCAGGATGTTGCCAAAGAATTAGAAAATGCCGGATTTGATCCAACTTTTGTAAATGTCCGCTTTGTAAAGCCAATGGATACAGCTTTGCTGGACCAGCTGGCAAAAGATCACAGTCTGGTAGTAACAGTGGAAGAAAATGTGCAAAATGGTGGTTTTGGACAGCATGTGTGCGGTTATATGGAGGAATACCATCCTGACATCCAGGTGCTGCCAGTGGCAATCCCAGACCGTTTTGTGCCCCATGGAGGCGTGGACAGCCTTCGGGCACAGCTGGGCCTTAGTGCCCCTGCTATTGCAGATCAGATAAAGAAATTTTCGGAAGGAATAAGAGAATGAAGAAACGATTGGATATGATGCTGGTGGAGCGCGCTCTTGCACCTTCCAGAGAAAAAGCAAAAGCATATATCATGGCCGGACAGGTTTATGTAGACGGCCAGAAAGAAGATAAAGCAGGCTCCATGTTTGCAGAGACAGTGAAGGTGGAAGTAAGAGGAAACACTCTTCCCTATGTAAGCCGCGGCGGACTGAAGCTTGAGAAGGCAATGAATGAATTTGACGTGACCCTTGAGGGCAAGGTATGCATGGATGTGGGAGCTTCCACTGGAGGATTTACAGACTGTATGCTCCAGAACGGCGGAGTGAAGGTGTATTCCATTGATGTGGGATATGGCCAGCTGGACTGGAAGCTTCGCAATGATCCAAGGGTTGTCTGCATGGAGAAGACCAACATCCGTTATGTGGTGCCGGAGAACATTCAGGAGAAGCCTGCATTTTCCTCAATCGACGTTTCCTTTATTTCCCTGACAAAGGTACTGGGACCTGTGAGAAATCTTCTTACAGAGGACGGCGAGATCGTCTGCCTGATCAAGCCCCAGTTTGAAGCTGGCAGGGAGAAGGTTGGAAAAAAAGGGGTTGTCCGCGATCCGGCAGTCCATCAGGAAGTGATCGAGAAGGTAAGGGACTTTGCCATGAGCATTGCCCTTGAGCCCTGTCACCTTTCTTTTTCCCCGATCAAGGGACCGGAGGGGAATATTGAATACCTGCTGCATCTGAAGAAAAGACCGGAAGGAACGGAAGTTCCGGACAGCCTTACTGTGAAAGTGGAGGATGTGGTGGCCCAGGCTCATGGGGCGCTGGATAAACCGGCAGCGAACTGACAGGTGCTTTGTCAGTAATAGAATAAGACGGAAAGTCATCTGATATCAGGGAGTTTTCCAGTAAACGGACACAGGAACTTAAGTTATGAATAATTTTTATATTATAACGAACAGTGAAAAAGATAAAAATCTGGAATTTACAGACCGGGTAGTGGATTACCTTGGAAAAAGAGGCGGACATTGTGAGGTCCAGCTGGCAGGAAGACAGCCTGCGGGACCGTTCCATTATACGGATCCAAGAAAAATTCCGGAAGAAACACAGTGCATTATCGTACTTGGCGGTGATGGAACCCTTCTGCAGGCTGCAAGGGATATTCAGGCGGCTCATGATGAGAAGCGCAGCCAGATCCCTCTTCTTGGTGTGAACCTGGGCAATCTGGGGTTCCTTGCAGAAGTGGACAGGCAGTCTGTTTATCAGGCTCTTGATAAGCTGACTGCAGATGTTTACGAGGTGGAAGAGCGGATGATGCTCTCCGGTACGGTTTACCGTGGGGATCAGGTTATTGGCGAAGACATTGCCCTGAATGATATTGTAATTGCAAGGGAAGGCCCTCTTCGTGTGGTAAGATTTAAGAATTTTGTCAACGACGAGTATCTGAACTCTTATAATGCGGATGGAATCATTATTTCCACCCCCACAGGTTCTACTGGATACAGTCTTTCCGTAGGCGGTCCCATTGTTTCCCCAAGCGGTGAAATGACCATTATGACACCGATCGCACCTCATACACTGAACAGCCGAAGCATTGTGTTCCCGGCTGAGGATGTGATCACAGTGGAAATGGGAGAGGGACGTCACCAGGATTGTGAAAAAGGCCTGGCTTCTTTTGATGGGGATTCTGAGATCCCAATGATCACCGGGGACAGGATCGTAATCCGTAAGGCAGAAGTGAAGACCAGGATCTTAAAGCTGAATCATTTAAGCTTTGTTGAAGTATTAAGGCAGAAAATGAGGGATAGCTGAGAACGCCAGTCTGTTATCAGAAAAGTAATGATAATAGAGTTTCTGGTATTTGGTGAAAGGATATCATTGGAAACAATTGCAGATAATCCGGCAATCCGAGGATTTTTGCAGGGAGGTTAAAACGTGAAATTAGCAAGACATGAGAAGATCATCGAACTGATAAAAGAATATGACATAGATACACAGGAAGAGCTTGCGGCCAGATTAAATGAAGCCGGTTTTAAGGTGACACAGGCTACGGTTTCACGAGATATCCGTGCACTGAAAATGACCAAGGTTGCAGGAAAAGACGGGAAATCCCGTTACGCCATCCTGCAGGATACCCAGCCGGGGCTGGGGGATCAGTATACAAGGGTGTTAAATGATGCAGTAGTGTCCATTGATGTGGGACAGAACCTGGTGGTGATCAAGACCGTTCCAGGTATGGCCATGGGAGTTGCCACTGCTTTAGATGCCTTGAAATGGCCGGAAATCCTGGGCTGTATTGCAGGAGATGACACCATCATGTGCGCCTGCAAGAGCTCTGAACTGGCAGAAGGCGTGATGGACAAGCTGGGCAGCATTTTGAACAGAAGATAAGAATGGAAACAGTCTGTGCGGATAAGTTTTTTAACATGCTTTTGGACAGACTGAGAACATAAAGTGGGTCGGGCAGGGATTTCCTGCTCGATTGTTGTTATCTGAAGGGCATGTGCTGTTCTTGCGGCACAATATTGCCTGACAGTACATAGGGACCAGCTGGTCCTGTTTTTGTTACTGTTCACTGGTAACGTTCCGCGAGGTGCTTTTTGTGAACATAGTTCACAGAAAACCCGAGAATTGCGGCGCGAAATCATGCGAATGCATGATTTCTGTGCATCGCGAAGCGGCTACTGGTCACGGAGTGAACAGTAACCTGTTTTTAGAAGTATGAGCGAACAGTAAGGAGGTCAACTTTGTTAGTACATTTACACGTAAAAAACCTTGCACTCATAGATGAAATCGAAGTGGAATTCGGACCTGGGCTTAATATCCTCACTGGTGAGACTGGTGCGGGTAAGTCTATTCTTCTTGGTTCCATGCAGCTGATCCTGGGAGGGAAGACATCCAGAAGCATGATCCGGGAAAATGCCCCTTATGCACTGGTAGAACTTTTATTCCAGGTAGAAAATACAAAGGCAAAAGAGGCACTTGCCGCACTTGACATTTACCCGGAGGACGGACAGGTCCTCATGTCAAGAAAGATCATGGACGGCAGGAGCATTAACAAAATAAATGGGGAGACAAGCACTGTGGGTCAGATGAAAGCTGCAGCAGCCTGCCTTCTTGATATCCACGGACAGCACGAGCACCAGTCCCTTCTCTACGAGGAGAAGCAGCTGGAAATCCTGGATGCCTATGGACGTGAGAAAATCCTTCCAGAAAAAGAAAAGGTGAAAGCAGCCTATCAGGAATATAAGAAATGTCAGGCGGAGCTGAAATCCCTTGATATGGACGAAGAGCAGAAAAACCGGGAAATGGCGTTTCTGGAATTTGAGATCAATGAGATCGAGAAGGCAGCCCTGGTTCCTGGAGAGGACGAGGAACTGGAAAAGCAGTACCGGAAGCTGTCAAATGGGCGCAGAATTATTGATTCCCTGCAAAGCGCCCATGCCCTTACCGGATATGACGGACAGGGGGCTGGTGAAGCTGTGGGAGAAGCACTTCGGGAGCTTTCCAGAGTGACAGAATATGATGAACAGCTGGAATCCCTTTCCCAGACCCTAAGTGAGGTTGACGGGCTTCTCAATGATTTTAACAGGGAACTGTCCTCCTATATGGATGATATGACTTTTGACGAATCTGTATTTTATGAGACGGAACGCCGCCTGGATCTGATCAATGGTTTGAAAGCAAAATATGGACAGCGGATCGAAGAAATTCAGGAGTACCAGAAGAAACAGCAGGAGAAGCTGAATAAACTCCAGAAGTATGAAGAAATTTTCGAAGCTGCCAAAGAAGAATTGAAAAAGGCAGAAAAAAAACTGGAAGCGGCCTGCAGCCGTCTGTCAGAGGTTCGCAAAGAATACAGCCGTCAGTTAGAGGAAAAGGTGATCCAGGGATTGAAAGACTTAAATTTCCTGGATGTACAGTTTGCCATCACATTTGCCAGAAGAAGCAGCTTTACAGACAATGGCTTTGATGAGATCCAGTACGAGATTTCCACAAACCCGGGAGAGAGCCTGAAACCTCTTGGCAAGATCGTATCCGGCGGTGAGCTCTCCCGAATTATGCTTGCCCTGAAGGCAATCCTGGCAGACCGGGACCAGATCGAGACTTTGATTTTTGATGAAATTGACACCGGAATCAGCGGCCGTACCGCCCAGAAGGTTTCCGAGAAAATGGCAGTGATCGGTCACCATCATCAGGTACTTTGCATTACCCACCTGCCTCAGATCGCAGCTATGGCAGATTCCCATTTCGAGATCGAAAAGCAGGTAGAAGGCACCAAGACCACCACCCAGATCCACACACTCGACGAAGAAGCCTCCATCCGCGAGCTTGCCCGTCTCCTTGGCGGCGCCCAGATCACAGGCGCTGTGCTGGAAAATGCAAGGGAGATGAAGAAGCTTGCCGGGGAGTGCAAGGCTGGATTGTAGCATATTAACAAAATGGGAAAGATGTCCATATTCTAAATCTTTCCCATTTTTCTATAGGGAGAAAAAATTCGTAGAGTGTATTTTATCTCATCTCTTAGTTCTCTAGCATATTCTCGATAAAGATCCCATACCCACTTGCTGCGTCCTGGACGAAGACATGGGTAACCGCGCCGATCACTTTTCCATTTTGAAGAATGGGGCTTCCGGACATGCCCTGGACGATGCCGCCGGTGGTGTTAAGAAGCTCCTGGTCAGTAATGCGGATCACGAAGCTTTTGTTGGTGTCCTCGTGGTTCATGTCGATTTTGGTAATTTCTGCGTCGTATTTTTTTACCCCGTTGCCTACGTCACATAGAACGGAGGCAGGTCCGGTCTGTACTTCCTGCTTGTAGCCGATCTTCATCTGGCGCAGGGAAATCTGCTGATCGGAATCAGTGGAGAAGTCATCTGCGAAATCCAAAATAAAATTACGATTCTGTTCAGTGTCAGAAACATTTCCAGTAGAGTCAACGGTATAATTTTCTGTAAGTTTATCCATAATATTTCCATAAATCCCATTTACTGTGTTCGCGCTGATCTGCCCGATCACATTGTCATTTCTGTAACGGATCAGCCCGGAAAGCTCTCCGGGGCTTCCTTTTTCCCCCTTTTGCACCCCAAGGATCTGGGCGCAGTAAAGCTTTCCTCCTTTTATAGACAAAAGATTCCCAGTGTCGATATCGCTGATCCCATGTCCAAGAGCACCGAAATCTCCATCCTTTGTCACATAGGTAAGGGTGCCGATTCCCTGGGTATCATCCCTCACCCAGATCCCAAGCTTGTATTTGCCTGAAGAATCCTGCACAGGAGTAAGAGAAACAGGGATGGTATTGTTATCCCGCCGTACATTTACGGTAACCGGATTCCCGTCAATCTTTTCCAGATCCTGGATCAGATCCTGCTTACAGGATATTTTCTGCTGATTGAAACCAATAATATAGTCACCAGGCTTTAATCTGCTTTTGGCAGGATCCTGTAACTGCCCGTCTTCAGAAAGAATTTCCCCGGTGTCGATCACCAGAACCCCGGCTGTTTCCATGTAAATTCCCACAGTGCTTCCGCTGACCAGAATGCTGTCGGCTTCTGTTGGTGTCACTTTGATATCCTTAAAAGGGATTTTTCCAAAAAGCGTACATGACAGCTGGTAACTGCCTTCCCCGGAAGCAGTGATGGAATCTCCAAAAGAGACAAATGGGGGATTGGAGAGCTGGGACAGGTCCAGTCCTGAATTTCTGTCAATGTGTACTTCATCCGGAATTTTCCGGTCCAGATAACGATACCCCAGAAATACCATTGCCAGAAGGTCAAGAATGAGACAGAGCAGGATAAAAGCTTTATATTTTCGTTTCTGGTACATGTTTTCACATCCTTTTCTTTTGTTTTTTTGCAAAAAATCTTTTGCAGATTTCACTTTTTAGTATGGAGCAAATTACAGATTTCAATCTTGTATTTTTATGAATGGATTCCATTTCCTGCAATTCAAAACTCGAAAAAAAGAAAAATCCGATTAAAATGAAGGGCTTTGTAAAATGCTGTCTTATTATAAAAAAATCATCAGAAAAACAGGATCTTTTGTCTTGAAAATAGGCTAAAAAGCTCGAAACAAATCGAACGAAAATGCAGTAAAATCGGCACTTTCGGCTTGATTTCCCCATGTCAGTTCCACTATAATAGACGTTGTTACAGCAAAGGAAAATTTTTCTGAAAAATGTGCAAGAGCAAACAGGGCCCTGCTGTTTTGTACAGGTGATGGAAGATATTGGAGATAAAAGGCCATTTGTTTCCGATATCGGGAATATAGTAAAACTTCGGCTATAGAATGCCGGAGAATTTTCAAAATAGTAGGAGGAGAATAGCCTCATGGAAAAATTAAATGTGGCAATTGCGGACGATAATGAGAAAATGGTGGAAGTACTGAGTAAGATCATTGACCAGGACGAAGACCTAAAACTGGTTGGAAAAGCACATAATGGAGAAGAAATCTGTAACATCATCAGGGAAAAACAGCCCGATGTGGTTGTTCTGGATATTATTATGCCGAAAGTCGACGGACTTTCTGTGATGGAGCGTTTCAGTCACGATGAGAATCTGAAAAAGGTGCCGTCATTTATTGTAGTTTCAGCGGTGGGACAGGAGCGGATCACAGAGGACGCTTTTGATCTTGGAGCAGATTATTTTATGCTGAAGCCTTTTGACAACAAAATGCTGCTGAACCGGATCAAGCATATCCGCAGGGCTGGAGAGCGGCGCGCCAGAGAAATGAACCGTCCAAGACCGAAGGAAGAAGAAAGCGCATGTGGTCTGGGCAATCTGGAAACAGATGTGACGGATATCATACATGAAATCGGAGTTCCGGCACATATTAAAGGATATCAGTATTTGCGGGATGCCATTATTTTATCCGTAAATGATATGGAAATGCTGAATTCGATCACAAAAATTTTATATCCCACCATAGCCAAGCGCCACCAGACAACACCAAGCCGCGTGGAGCGTGCCATCCGGCATGCGATTGAGGTAGCCTGGAGCCGGGGGAAAATGGACACCATTGACCAGCTGTTTGGCTACACAGTAAGCAATGGGAAAGGAAAACCCACCAATTCTGAGTTTATTGCCCTGATCGCGGACAAAATCCGGCTGGAATATAAAAATCGTTCTTTCCAATAAGGAAATTATGGGGTATAATATAAGTTATAAGAAGCTATTCGCTATTACTAAGGAGGGTTTTTTGGATGAAAAGAATTCTTTTTGCAACATCAGAAGCAGTGCCTTTTATAAAGACCGGCGGGTTAGCTGACGTAGCTGGTTCACTGCCGAAATGCTTTGATAAACGTTATTTTGACATTCGTGTGATCTTACCGAAATATGCCTGCATGAAGCAGGAATGGAAAGATAAAATGGAATATGTCACACACTTCTATATGGATCTGGGGTATAAGAACTGTTACGTAGGTGTTCTTCAGATGGAGTATGATGGCATTCAGTTCTACTTTATAGATAATGAATATTATTTCAGCGGTCCGAAGCCATATGACAGCGCGCCGTGGGACCTGGAGAAATTCGCATTCTTCTCCAAGGCAGTGCTTTCCGTACTTCCGGTAATCGGATTCAGACCTGACATTATTCACTGCCACGACTGGCAGACAGGCCTTGTTCCTGTTTACCTTCATGACAGCTTCCAGCAGAATCAGTTCTTCTGGGGCATTAAGACCATCATGACCATACATAACCTGAAATTCCAGGGTGTATATGATGTGAAGACCATCAAAGAGCTTACCGGACTTTCCGATTATTACTTTACACCGGACAAGCTGGAAGCATACAAGGATGGTAACTTCCTGAAGGGTGGTATTGTATTTGCAGATGCAGTTACTACAGTAAGCAATACTTATGCAGATGAGATCAAAACACCATTCTATGGCGAGGGCCTGGATGGACTGCTCCGTGCACGTTCCAACAGCCTCCGCGGTATTGTAAATGGTATTGATTATAACGACTTTAATCCAGAGACAGATAACAATCTGACTGCACGCTATAATGCCACAACCTTCCGCAAGGAGAAGGTGAAGAATAAGATCCAGCTTCAGAAGGATTTAGGTCTTGAGCAGGATCCGAAGGCAATGATGATCGGTATTGTTTCCCGTCTGACAGACCAGAAGGGATTTGACCTGATCGCATATATCATGGATGAGCTTTGCCAGGATTCTGTACAGATCGTAGCTCTTGGCACCGGTGACGAGCGCTATGAGAATATGTTCCGTCATTTTGACTGGAAATACCATGGCAAGGTATCTGCACAGATTTATTATGATGAGAGCATGTCTCACAGAATCTATGCAGCTTCCGATGCATTCCTGATGCCGTCCCTGTTTGAGCCATGCGGATTAAGCCAGCTGATGAGCCTTCGCTATGGTACACTTCCGATTGTCAGAGAGACCGGCGGTCTGAAGGATACAGTAGAGCCTTACAATGAATTTGAGGGAATCGGAACAGGATTCTCCTTCAGCAATTACAATGCACATGAGATGCTTTCTATCATCCGTTATGCTGAGCATATTTACTATGACAAGAAGCGCGAATGGAATAAGATGGTAGACCGCGCTATGGCGAAAGACTTCTCATGGGGCAATTCCGCACGCCAGTATGAAGAGATGTATAACTGGCTGATCGGGGAATAAAAGACACCAGAATCTGGTTTCGCTTGGATTTTGGGGCATAAGATTTGTTACATAATAAGATGAAAATGCGGGCATACTGCTTCTTGTAAGGTGTCCGGTTCAGGATACAGGAGGAAATTATTTTCTCCTGTATTTTGCTGTGAGGGACTCAGATACAGCCTTGCTGATCTGGAAAATTTATAGATACCGGACATTTTGGAAAAGAATTTTATGAACAGGAGGCAGGTTATATGAACCAGATTTCAGAATTGGATTTACAGAATTTAAGACACCTGATCGGTGGATTTGACACAACCCACTGTAAAATGGATGAGTACGCAAGCCAGGCTACAGATGCCCAGGTGAAGCAGTTTTTCCAGAAGTCTGCCCAGTCAGCGGTAGATTGCAAAAATCAGCTTATGCAGTATTTACAGTAGGAGGTGACACACATGAATGAAAAAGTGATGGTTGCAGATACACTTGCAGGAATCAATGGGGAGCTGACACGTTATGGGGAAATGATCCCTCAGACAGAGAATCCACAGCTGAAACAGACCCTGAAGCAGATGAGAAACCAGTGTGAGATGTCACAGGAGGAAATCTACCAGATTGCACGTGCAAGAGGCTATTATGTGCCTGCAGCACAGGCTACAAGGGAAGAAGTGGAGCATGTGAGAAGCGTGCTGAGCCAGGGATAAGGAAAAGCGGTTAATAAGGAAATCCGGAATTGCAGGAAAATGTTCTTGTAATTCCGGATGTTTTGCTATATAGTAAAGTTACTGACAGGAAAGCGGCAGTTTAAAAGCTGCGCAGGTCTATCTCAAATTTACCGGAGGTTTATCTGGCTCCGGCATACAGAAGAATTTCACACCCGTATTCCGGGATGATTCCACAGGTGAAAATAAAGTATTGCAAAAAAGAAATTTTTATATGGCGAGTAGGGGCTTGACAAGTGAACGGATTTAAGATACTATGTACTACAGAAAGAAACGAACATAGGTTCGTATTTGCAAGAGCAAGAGTGTTATACAGTCCGATTAATGTTACTGGTCTGCAGTGGACAGTAAGAATTGAATAGCTGCAGAGATCACCGCGGACTGACGGATTATAAAGAATAGGAGATCTGAATCATGATAAATGAAGAGAAGAAGAAAGCGCTGGAAGCAGCCCTTGGACAGATTGAGAAGCAGTACGGTAAGGGCTCTGTAATGAAGCTTGGCGAGTCCAGTGCCAATATGCAGGTAGAGACAGTTCCTACCGGTTCTTTAAGCCTTGACATTGCACTTGGCGTAGGCGGTGTGCCGAAGGGACGTATTGTAGAGATTTATGGACCAGAGTCCAGTGGTAAGACCACAGTTGCCTTACATATGGTAGCTGAGGTACAGAAGAGAGGCGGAATTGCAGGTTTCATCGATGCGGAGCACGCACTTGATCCGGTATATGCCAAGAATATTGGTGTAGATATTGATAACCTTTATATTTCCCAGCCGGATAACGGTGAACAGGCTCTGGAGATCGCAGAGACCATGGTACGTTCCGGTGCAGTAGATATTATTATCGTAGACTCCGTTGCAGCTCTGGTTCCCAAGGCTGAGATCGACGGCGATATGGGCGACAGCCACGTAGGTCTGCAGGCACGTCTGATGTCCCAGGCTCTTCGTAAGCTGACTGCCATTATCAGCAAGTCCAACTGTGTTGTGATCTTTATCAACCAGCTTCGAGAGAAGGTTGGCGTTATGTTCGGTAATCCGGAGACCACTACCGGTGGACGTGCCCTTAAGTTCTACTCTTCCGTACGTCTGGATGTGCGCCGTGTAGAGACCTTGAAGCAGGGCGGCGAGATGGTTGGTAACCATACCAGGATCAAGGTTGTTAAGAATAAGGTGGCTCCGCCATTTAAGCAGGCTGAGTTTGATATCATGTTTGGTACCGGTATTTCCAAGGAGGGCGATATCCTTGATCTTGCTACTGAGAATTCCATTGTGAATAAGAGCGGCGCGTGGTACGCATATGAGGGCAATAAGATTGGCCAGGGACGTGAGAATGCCAAGCTGTTCCTGAAGGAGCATCCGGATATCTGTGACGAGATCGAGCGTAAAGTCCGTATTCATTACAATCTGCTCCCAGGAGAGGAAGAAGAGCAGGATGCGAAGAAGACAGATGCAGCACCAGCAGCTGACACTCCAGCATCTGAAGAGGAATAAAATATGGCGGTTACACCTGAAGAGCAGAAGAATGCCAGGAGAAAGGCGATGCTTCTTCTGGAGCATATGGACCGCACAGAGAAAGGCCTGTCTGACCGGCTGCGTCAGGCAGGCTTTTCAGCAGAAGCGGTGGAGGACGCCATGAATTATGTGCGTTCCTATGGTTATCTTAATGACCAGCGGTATGCAATGAACTATATTTCCTTCCGAATGGGAACCAAGAGCCGCCAGAAGATCCTCCAGGAGCTGGCCGGGAAGGGCATTGACAGGGAGACTGCCCTTGCAGCCTGGGAGGAAGCCGCAGAAGTAGAAGAGCCAGACGAGCTGGCTGTTCTTCGTGCCACTGTAGAGAAGAAATGCCAGCCGGACACCGCGCTGGATGAGAAGGCAATGCGCAGACTTCAGGGATTCCTCCTTCGAAGAGGCTTCTCCTACGGGGATATTTCCTACGTGCTGGACGAGATGAACATTACCTGTGAGAGAAGCTATGAATAGGCGGTTCTGCCTTCTTTCCCGGCTGTGCATATAGCCATGCGTGAGTGGAGCTGCAGCGCCCCGCCGAAATTAAAATTTTCTTTTTCAGTAGAAAAACTTGACATAATTCTAAAAAAAAGATAAACTTGTATTGTTGTGATTGCACAATGAAAACTAAATATTGAGGAGGTGCTCCTGTGACAACAATTATTGTTGCAGTTGTCGCTGTAGTAGCCACTCTACTGATTGCAGTTCCTATTACTAGTAAAGTTTCTGTGGATAACAAAGTTAAGAAAGACGCAGAAACGATTGGGTCAGCTGAAGAAAAGGCCAGAGGCATCATTGATGAAGCCTTAAAAACGGCCGAAACAAAGAAACGTGAAACTTTATTGGAAGTAAAGGAAGAATCTCTCCGTACCAAGAATGAACTGGAGAAAGAAACCAAGGAACGTAGAAACGAACTGCAGAAATATGAGAAGCGTGTCTTAGCGAAGGAAGAAACCGTCGATAAGAAAGCTGAAGCAGTTGAGAAGCGCGAGGCAGAGTGCACAGCGAGATTTGCTGAATTGCAGAAGAAAGAAAAGAGAGTAGATGAACTCGAGCTGAAAGGAGTACAGGAACTGGAACGTGTTTCCGGTCTGACCTCCGAACAGGCAAAAGAAGAATTGCTCAGATCTGTGGAAGACGATGTGAAAGTTGATGTTGCCAGACTTTACAAGGAACTTGAAAGCCAGGCGAAGGAAGAAGCAGGAAAGAAAGCCAAAGAATACGTGGTAAATGCCATTCAGAAATGTGCAGTAGACCATGTTGCTGAGACCACTATTTCCGTAGTACAGCTTCCAAGCGACGAGATGAAGGGACGTATTATCGGACGTGAGGGACGTAATATCCGTACCATGGAGACACTGACAGGTGTAGACCTTATCATTGATGATACCCCTGAGGCAGTTGTCCTCTCATCCTTTGATCCTATCAGACGTGAAGTGGCAAGAGTAGCACTTGAGAAACTGATCGTAGATGGACGTATCCATCCGGCCAGAATCGAGGAAATGGTTGAAAAAGCACAGAAAGAAGTTGAGACTCAGATCCGTGAGGATGGTGAGAATGCAGCGATGGACGTTGGAGTCCACGGCATCCACCCAGAGCTTCTGAAACTTCTTGGACGTATGAAATTCCGTTCAAGCTATGGACAGAATGCATTGAAGCATTCCATCGAGGTTGCACAGCTTTCTGGTCTGCTTGCCGGTGAGATTGGTGTGGACGTACGCATGGCAAAACGTGCAGGTCTTCTTCATGATATCGGTAAATCCATTGACCATGAAGTTGAGGGATCCCATATTGAGATTGGTGTAAACCTTTGTAAGAAATATAAGGAATCACCGCTTGTGATCAATGCGGTAGCCGCACATCATGATGATGTGGAGCCAGAGAGTCTCATTGCTTGTATCGTGCAGGCAGCAGACGCAATTTCTGCAGCACGTCCAGGTGCCAGAAGAGAGACACTGGAGACTTATACCAACAGGCTGAAACAGCTTGAGGATATTACAAACCAGTTCAAGGGTGTAGAGAAATCCTTTGCAATCCAGGCTGGTAGAGAAATCCGTGTTATGGTAGTTCCTGAACATGTGAACGATTCTGAGATGGTACTTCTCGCAAGAGATATCGCGAAGCAGATTGAGGCTGAGCTTGAATATCCGGGTCAGATCAAGGTTAATGTGATCCGCGAGAGCAGAGCCGTTGATTATGCCAAATAATCGGAGTTAATTTACATTAGAAATTAAGAGACCGCTTCCGCATTTTTCATACGATATGAAAGATGCGGAGGCGGTTTTTTATGTGCTAGGAAATTCCGTTGGAATTCCCTAGTACATAAAAAAGCCCTACCGGGCAGGATCGCACTGCGGCGGAAAGGTAGATGTCGCCGAGGGCGACCCGCCGCAGGCGGAGAATCCTGCAAAGCAGGATTCTTTCTTGTGCCATATGAAATGCCAACATAATCAGGAACAAACCAGCGTACAATGGTACAGGGTGAATATATGGAAACTGTACTCAGTACCAAAATAAAAAACTCTTTTCCAGGACTGGCCTTGCTGATGGCCGGGTTCCTTGCAGGCCTGTTGATTCCCAATTTTATTTATCGTTTTTCCTGGAAGCAGCAGGCATTTTCCGCAATTTATCTACTAACTGCTTATGGAAAAACAGGGGTAGAGGGAACCGATTATCTGCTGCAGATCATATGGATGCGAGGCAGCTTCTTTTTCCTTTCCCTGTTATGTGGTTTCACTGTATTTGGGGTTCCAATAGCAGTGGGGGCAATGCTTTTTACAGGGCTTGAATTGGGAATGGTATTCTCCATGTCCATTTTGCAGTTTGGGCTCACTGGCGGAGCGGTTGCAGCTACGCTTCTTTTTCCACATTATCTGATCTATCTGCCATTATGGAATGTGGTTTATCAGATGATCTACAGGGAGTCTATGGGAATCTGGCGCAACCACGGCATTTTCCCCCGGAAGGTGAGTGATTATCTTCTGAAAGTATTCCTGTATACAATGTTGTATGGTGTGGGAATTTTCCTGGAATGGCGTGTGAATCCGTGGATTTTAAACAAAATTCTGGATTTTTCGAAATTTTTTTAGGGGAAAACAACAGAAAAATTACAAGATATAGTGATGGTTACCATAAAATCTGCTTTATTTGGTAAAAATGATGAAAAAGCCCTGTTTTTATACGATTTCAGAAGGAAAAAAAGATTTGATTTTATGTTAATTACAAAGTATAATACAGGTACATTTTAAAAATGGTTATTGTGGGGAGGTAGCCCGTCCTTACAATATATGGCGTAAAACGGAAGATTCGAATGTACAGGGCCTCATGAATTGAAATCCACAACTAGAGAGACAGGAAGTAAACAATATGGAACAGGAAATACGCGAGTTTATAGAATACCTACATAATACGAAAAAAACATCCCAGAATACAGAGGTTTCCTACCAGCGTGATCTGAATAAAATGTCCGCATATCTGGAAACAAAGGGGATTACTGCTGCGGCAGACGTCCGTGAATTTGATCTCCTGGGATATATGGATTATATGGAAAAAGAGAACTTCGCGTCATCTACGATTTCCAGAAGCGTTGCTTCCATGCGTGCTTTTTTTCAGCATATGTTTGCACTGCGGAAGATCCAGGAGAATCCTACGGACAATCTGAAATCACCCAAGGTTGAGAAGAAGCTTCCTGAGATCCTCAGCATTCAGGAGGTGGACGACCTTCTGAAACAGCCAGATCTGACTACCCCTAAGGGAATCCGGGATAAAGCCATGTTAGAGCTTTTGTATGCAACTGGTATGCGGGTAAGTGAACTGATCCATCTGGAGACTACAGATGTGAACCTGCAGCTTGGCTATGTGGTATGTCAGGAGAACAAAGAGCGTATTATTCCAATCGGAAATGTAAGTAAAGAGGCATTGAACCTTTATCTGGAAGAAGGACGTAAGGTATTTGTGAAAGACGATGCAGAGCATGCCTTGTTCACCAATTGCTCCGGCAAGGCCATGAGCCGCCAGGGATTCTGGAAAATGCTGAAGGGGTATGCACAGGATGCCGGAATCCACAGAGATATTACGCCCCATACCTTAAGACATTCCTTTGCAGTCCATATGCTGCAGAATGGAGCGGATATCCGAAGCGTCCAGGAGATGCTGGGACACTCTGATATTTCCACTACTCAGGTGTATTTAAGCATGAATATTAACCGGATGAGAGATGTGTATATGAAGGCACATCCGAGACACTAGAAAAGAAAGAATAAAATGCTAACACAACTGTCCATGGAGTTTAAAATCCGTGGGCAGTTTTTGTATAAAAAATCTCCTGCATTCCAAAGAACGAATGCAGGAGACAAATCACTTCTTGAAAATGTAAAATCAAGACAATCCTATCGTTAGCACATCTCAGCAATTGTATACAGCAGCTTCTCAGATTCTTCCCATCCAAGGCAGGCATCTGTAATGGATTTGCCATATATATGGTTTGGTCCGATCTTCTGGTTGCCTGGCTCGATGTAGCTCTCGATCATAAGACCCTTTACCAGTCCTCGTACATCAGAATCAACCTGACGGCTGTGAAGAACTTCCTTGGCAATACGGATCTGCTGCTCATACTGCTTATTGGAGTTGGAATGGTTGGTATCTACGATGGTAGCCATGTTCTTCAGGTTCTTAGCAGAATATTTCTCGAAAAGAAGACGAAGATCTTCGTAATGGTAGTTCGGAATTGCCTCTCCATGTTTGTTTACAGCACCACGAAGAATGGTATGTGTTAACTCATTTCCAGTAGTCTCAACTTCCCATCCTCTGTAAATAAAGGTGTGGCTTCCCTGGGCTGCAACAACAGAGTTCAGCATAACGCTGAAGTCACCACTTGTTGGGTTCTTCATTCCAGCTGGTACGTCCATACCGCTGACTGTCAGGCGGTGCTGCTGGTCCTCAACAGAACGCGCACCTACAGCAACATAGGAAAGAAGATCGGACAGGTAACGCCAGTTCTCCGGGTAGAGCATTTCGTCTGCACAGGTAAATTCACTCTCCTCGATAGCACGAATGTGCATTTTACGGATTGCAACAAGGCCGGCAAGCATGTTTGGCTTTTTCTCCGGGTCTGGCTGGTGAACCATTCCTTTATAACCTTCACCTGTAGTACGCGGTTTATTTGTATAAACGCGAGGAATGATTAAAACTTTATCCGCGATCTTGTTCTGAACTTTGCGAAGTCTCAGCAGATAGTCGCATACAGCATCTTCATTATCTGCAGAGCAGGGACCAATGATTGCAAGAAATTTATCGGATTTTCCAGTGAATACGTCACGGATCTCCTGATCACGTTTCTCTTTCAGTGCCTTGATCTTTGCATCAATGGGATATTGGTTGCGGATCTCGTCGGGTGTTGGAAGCTTTTTGATGAATTCAAATCCCATGGTATTTTCTCCTTTTATCGGCAAAATTTGCTTTCGATTCAATATTATAGACTATGATGGAAAAAATGTCGATAGGCAAATTTCGTGAAAATTACTCGGATAATTCCATCCTATTTAGGTAAATGAAATGAAGCAAAGTGAGAATCAGCTGGGAAAGGAGCATTCCATAGAAATACCCCCGGATCCCCAGCAAAGGAATGGAAAAGAAAACAAATCCAATTCGGATGCACACACCTGCAATATTATGAAAAAGGCAGGCATCCGGCCGTCCAAGCCCGTTTAATATACTCTCCAATGCAGTATTCGTATAAAGAAAAGGACAGATAAAAGCCAGTGTCCTTATGTAGATTCCCGCAGTCTCACTGTGAAAAAGAAAATTTCCCAGTGATTTTCCAAAAAGAAAGAAAAAGAAGGTACAAAAAGCTCCAAATAAAAAGCAGGTTTCACAGGTGCGGCGGATCACATGACGGATCCTTTTTTCGTGGCCAAGTGCCTGTAAGCCAGCCACAGAGGGCATCAGCATAACAGAAGCAGAGTTGGTGATGGTTGCTGGAAAAAGAATCAGCGGCAGCGCCATTCCGGTGAAAATTCCGTACACCGACAGAGCATCCGCCTGGTTCATTCCTGACAGGAGCAGCCGTTGGGGGATAAGAACCATCTCAATGCCAGAGAGCAGAGTGAGCAGCAGCCGGTTCACAGAGTGTGGGACGGCAATCCGGGTAATCTCCCTGGTGAGTGAATGGAAATGTTTCAGCAGTCCATCCAGAAGCCGGTAGTTTTCCCTGGAAAAATTAAGTCCAAGCGCCAACAGGCAGGCTGCCGCAGCCACAACCTCACTAAAAAGGGCACCTCCGGCAGCCATTACAGGGGTAATCTCTTTTTCCTGGGAAATCAGGATCAGGTAGATCATATAAGTGCTGCCAATCCTGGAGCTTTGTTCAAGAAGCTGGATAAAAGCTGGAATCCCTGTTTTTTTCCTGGCATAATAAAAGCTGTTTATGCATGAATGCAAGGCAGAAAGGGGAAAGCTAAAGGAAAGAATACGAAGCAGGATCCCCGTACGCGGTTCTTTTAACAAAGCAGAAGCTACAAAATCTGCATTCCGATAGACCAGGAAAGAGAAGAGTCCGCAAAGCGCCACCGAAAAAAAGGTTCCAAGAAGCAGCGCATACCTGGATTCTTTTTCTTTCCCAAGGGCAGTAAAAGAGGCACACAGTCTGGAAATGGCTGCCTGAATCCCCATACAGCAGGCAGCCAGTACGATCCCGTGAACCGGAAGGGTGAGCTGGTAAATCCCTACGCCCTGTGCACCAATGGTGTGAGATAAGAATATTCTATAGAAGAAACCCATAAGGCGGCTGGCAAGGCCAGTGAGAGTAAGGATCAGGGTCCCTTTGATGAAAAGTCTGTCAGACATAAGAATCCGCCTATCTGGTTATGGCTTGAAGCAGTCACCATACAGGTCCATAACCACTCCGTCTTTTTAGTTAGTTTATGCTGTAAATGTGCCTTGACAGAACTGTTATTATCTGGTAAAGTGGGATAGAAATCCAAGCAATTTACTAGGAAATAGAAAAGTACCTAAGGAGATAGATGAAACAACCCTTTCCCGGGAGTCTTTCATATCGAATTGATACCAATAAACCAGGAGGAAGAAAAATGGGAAAAATGATATATCTGGATAATGCGGCAACCACCAAGACCGCTCCGGAAGTAGTAGAAGCAATGCTTCCTTATTTTACCGAAATGTATGGAAATCCATCCAGCATTTATGATTTCGCATCCAAGAGTAAAGAGGGCGTCAGCAAGGCAAGAGGCCAGATCGCAGATGCACTTGGTGCCAAGAAAGAAGAAATCTATTTCACAGCTGGCGGCTCAGAGGCTGATAACTGGGCACTGAAAGCCACTTTTGAAGCATATAAATCCAAAGGAAACCACATCATCACCACCAAGATCGAGCATCATGCGATCCTTCACACCTGTGAATATCTGGAGAAAGAGCGCGGAGCAAAGATCACCTACCTGGATGTAGATGAGAATGGTATTGTGAAGCTTGACGAGCTTGAGAAAGCCATCACACCGGAGACCATCCTGATTTCCGTTATGTTTGCAAACAATGAGATCGGATCCATCCAGCCGATCAAGGAGATTGGTGCAATTGCCAAAGAGCATGGCATCCTTTTCCACACAGATGCAGTACAGGCTTTTGGACAGGTGCCGATTAATGTAGATGAGTTAGGAATCGATATGCTCAGCTCCAGCGGACATAAGCTGAACGGACCGAAGGGAATCGGATTCCTTTATATCCGCAAGGGCGTTAAGATCCGTTCCTTCGTACACGGCGGAGCTCAGGAGAGAAAGCGTCGTGCAGGTACAGAGAATGTTCCGGGAATCGTAGGCTATGGTGTAGCAGCAGAGCGTGCAATCCGCACCATGGAAGAGCGTACTGCCAAAGAAATCCAGGTGAGAGATCATTTTATCGAGAGAATCCTGGCTGAGATCCCATATGTGAAATTAAATGGTGACCGTACCAAACGTCTTCCAAACAACGTAAACGTAAGCTTCCAGTTTATCGAAGGAGAGTCCATGCTGCTTATGCTTGACAACTATGGTGTCTGTGCATCCAGCGGTTCCGCCTGTACATCAGGTTCCCTGGATCCGTCCCATGTGCTTCTGGCAATCGGACTTCCTCATGAGATCGCACATGGTTCCCTGCGTATGACCTTAAGCGAGGAGACTACCATGGAAGATGCTGATTTCGTAGTAGATAAGCTGAAAGAAATCGTAGCATATCTGCGATCAATGTCTCCATTATATGAAGATTTTATTAAAAAACAGTAACTGTTCAGTACCTTCACAGTTACACGCTTCGCGATGCACAGAAATCATGCTTTGCATGATTTCACGCCGAGATTCTCGGGTTTTCTGTGAACTACGTTCACAAAAAACACCTCGCGGAATAGTACCTACTGAATAGTAAAAAAAACAAAAAATTTGATTAAAACACTTGCCAGGAGGAAAAAAAGATGTATAGTGAGAAAGTAATGGATCATTTCCAGCATCCACGTAATGTTGGGGAAATAGAGAATGCAAGCGGTGTCGGTACAGTAGGAAATGCCAAATGCGGCGATATTATGAGAATTTTCCTGGATATCGATGATGAGACACATATTATCAAAGACTGTAAATTCAAAACCTTCGGCTGCGGTGCTGCAGTTGCAACCAGCAGTATGGCTACTGAGATGGTAAAAGGTAAGACCATCGAGGAAGCTATGAAGCTTACCAACAAGGCTGTTATGGAGGCTCTTGATGGACTTCCGCCAGTGAAAGTACACTGTTCTCTTCTTGCTGAGGAGGCTGTACATGCTGCACTGTGGGATTACGCACAGAAGCATCACATTGAGATCGAAGGTCTGAAGAAACCGAAGTCTGACATCCATGAGGGTGAAGAGGCAGAGGAAGAAGAGTACTAATTGTCGTCATCGATATTTCAAAAGAATAATATTTTTTACAGGAAACCGAATCCTTAAGCAGATTTATTTCGTTACAGATAAATAGGTGGTAAAGATGAGGCAGACCGTAAAGTGAATTCATCAGGGCGGATGTTATCATCTGCCCTGATTTTCATATAACGGGAAAGCAAAAAGAGTAAAACTGAAACATCCTTAAAGAAAACATAAGAATGAAGGAAGTAACGATGACAGGACTGACAAACGAACAGGTACAACAAAGAATTGAAGAGGGGAAGGTCAACGCCAATGAGAACCCCAATACGAGGAGCTATAAGCAGATCGTAAGGGAAAATGTGCTTACATTTTTCAACTTTCTGAACCTGGCTCTTATGATCATGGTGCTGCTGGTTGGTTCCTATAAGAATTCCATGTTTATGGGAATTATTGTGATCAACACGGTGATCGGAATCATCCAGGAGGTCCGGGCGAAAAAAACTCTGGATAAGCTGGCCATCCTCACGGAGAGCAAGGCTGTGGTCTTGCGTGAGGGGAAAAAATGGACCATTTCCACGGAGAAACTGGTGCTGGATGACATCCTTTTTCTGAAAACAGGAGATCAGGTGCCGGCAGATGCCAAGGTGCTGGAGGGCAGCATTGAAGTCAATGAATCCCTTTTGACCGGTGAATCCGATAACCTTCAGAAAAATGAAGGAGACGAGCTTTTTTCCGGAAGCTTTGTCACATCTGGTGAGGCATGCTGCCAGGTGATCCACGTTGGCAAGGACAATTACGCATCCCAGATCACCAGTGAGGCCAAGGAATTTAAGCGTCATAATTCAGAACTTCGAAACTCTCTGAACGCGATTTTAAAGACCATCAGTGTGATTATCGTTCCTATGGGAATGCTGCTGTTTTACAAGCAGTATTACATTGCAGGAAATGGAATCCGGGATGCAGTTGTGAATATGGTAGCAGCTGTTCTGGGAATGATCCCTGAGGGGCTGGTGCTTCTTACCAGTGTGGCGCTGACTCTTGGTGCGCTGGCGCTGACAAGGAAGAATACTCTGGTGCAGGAGCTGTATTGTATTGAAACTCTGGCAAGAGTAGATACTCTTTGTCTGGATAAGACCGGAACCATCACTGCCGGAACCATGTGTGTGGAGCAGGTACAGCCCTATGTGGAAGGGATGGAGATCAAGGCTCCAGATGGGGCGAATGAGAGTGAAAATGAAAGTACCATAAATGGGACTGTAGAGCCAGAACTGGCTGCTGCGGAAGTGAAGTCTGGAACAGCAGCTGCAACAGGATTACCGACGGAGTCTGGCATGGAAACATTAGAGGGAACAGTTCAGAGGAATACTGAAACTGACTTAGCCATCAGCAGTGCCCAGCCAGAACTGACCATGGGCGAGATCGAGCGCGTCATGGCAAATATGATGTCCGTTTTAAAGGACAAGAACGCCACCGCAGATGCCCTTCACAAGCGTTTTTCCAGACGAACGGACATGCCGGTAGACCACTGCATTCCGTTTTCCTCAGACCGCAAATACAGCGGTGTGGCCTTTAAAGAAGAGGGAACCTACCTGATGGGTGCAGCCCAGTTCCTTTTCCCAGATGGAAATGAGGACCTGATAGGGCAGTGCGCTGCCTATGGAAAAGAAGGCCTGCGTGTTCTGGTACTGGCTCACAGCCCCAATCTGAACCAGGAAAATGAACTTCCAGAAGGCCTGAAACCAGTTGCCTTATTTATGCTTACCGATATTATCCGGGACAATGCACCTGAGACGCTGGCATTTTTCAAGGACCAGGGCGTAGACCTGAAAGTGATCTCCGGTGATGATCCGGTGACCGTTTCTGCCATTGCGAAAAAGGCAGGCCTGGAAAAGGCAGATAAATATATTGATGCCACCACCATTACCACACCGGAGGATATGGAGCGTGCCGTCGCAGAGTGTTCCGTATTTGGCCGTGTAACCCCGCAGCAAAAGAAAGAGATGGTGCTCGCTCTTCAGAAGCAGAAACACACAGTTGCAATGACTGGTGACGGTGTAAATGACGTTCTGGCGCTGAAAGAGGCTGACTGCAGTGTGGTTATGGCAGAGGGAAGCGATGCGGCCAAGAATATTGCGAATGTAGTGCTCATGGATTCCAATTTTGCAGCTATGCCGGAGATTGTGAACCAGGGACGCCGCGTAGTAAACAACATCCGTACTGCAGCATCCATGTTCCTGATCAAAACTATTTTTTCTGCGCTGCTTTGCCTGATTACCATTTTCTGGGGCGAGAGCTATCCATTCGAGCCGATCCAGATGTCCCTGATCAGCGCCTGCGCAGTGGGTATCCCAACCTTCCTGCTTGCCCAGGAAAACAACTTTAACAAGATCGAAAGCGGTTTCTTACGGTATGTATTTATGAATGCATTTCCGGCAGCAGTTACCATCACGGGATGTGTATTTACCATTATGCTGGTCTGCCAGAACGTTTACCACAGTAATGTAATGCTGAGTACCGCCTGTTTCCTGGTAACCGGATGGAACTACATGGCAGCTTTGAAGACCGTATATGCGCCTCTGAGCAAGTACCGGAAGACCATTATTTACGGCATGCAGTTCATTTTCTTCTTTGCAGCTGTATGCGTACAGAACCTGCTGGCACTTGGTTCCCTGGAGTTTGGAATGATCATCCTGGTATTTATCCTGATGACCTTCTCCCCAGTGGTGATTGAAGTTATCACCGAATGGTGCAGATCCCTGTACGACAAGGCACATGAGAGGGAAAAGAAAGGGCTTATTGCTTTGTTTTTGGAAAAAGTGCAGAAATAGTACTATAAAAAGAAAAAAATGCTCCATCGTCAGGTGATTCTGGCGATGGAGTATTTTTTTACATGATGGGCAAGCTGGGGGGAGGAGAACTCTTGGCATTTACTGAAATATGGAGCAGAAGTTGCGGAGTGCGTTCTAATTTTGTCATAGTTTCATAAAGTTTGGTTTTCGCTCTTTAAATACCGTATAATATTCAAATCCACATTCTTTCAGAACCTGTGCAGCCTTGTTAAAAGAGTAGCCGATTTTATCTGGTGTATGTGCATCCGCACCGATGGTGATGATTTCACCTCCCAGTTCTTTATATCGTCGAATGATATCCGTACACGGGTTGGGTTCTCCAAGACCGTAGTGATAGCCGCCGGTGTTGACCTCAAGTCCCACATTTGTGTCCACCAGCTTTTTCAAAATCGCATCCAGAATATCCTGGTATTTTTCATAAGAATAGAACTGGTTTTTATTCGGACCATAGCGGACGATATAATCCAGATGTCCATAAGTGTCCATTTCATGGAAGGCATCCAGATTCTCTAGAATGGATTGGAAATATTCAAGGTATGCCTGTTCCTCGTCCCTGCCCTGGAAAAATTCGGGATAGTAGGGGTCAGCGCCGTGAACCACATGTGAAGAGCCAATCACGAAATCGAAAGGATATTCCTTCAAAAGATTGTGAAAATATTGTCCAAGGTGAAGCTGCAAGCCAATCTCAATACCGAAATGGATGACAATCTGATCCTTGTAGGCTTCCTTCAGTTCCATAAGCCGGGAGTAATAGGCGGGAAGATCCAGGGAAAATTCCAGGTTATCCGGAGTTGGCGGATAGTCTGGATCCAGATGTTCTGTAAAACAGATACCTTTGAGACCGCAAGCTATGGACTGACGGATCATATCTTCTGTGGGAGTGCCGGAATCTGCGGAAAATTCAGAATGCATGTGGCAGTCCCACAAAACTTCGGGGGAGTTGGAAAGTATTTTCATAATAACCTCCTTATAAATTATAACTAAGAGAAATATTCTCAAAATATATTTTCTGTAAATATAAAGATATATTTTATAGATGAGTGTACAGCGAAGGAACACGTGAAAAATTTCTTCTTGCACGAAAAAGACAGGAAAAAACGCACATGAATGCTGCCACTGTGTCATAAAAGGGACTTAGCTGTCTCATTTGAGAGCAGTATATCATATCAGAGGATATTTGTGGCAATTTGCCTGTTATTTTTTTGAAAATGGGGTTGAATTTTTGTTCAGAATTAGGTACAATACGCTATAGGTTGATGTTTCTTTCACAAAGAATGAAGCACTCACATAATTTTTACCATTTTTCATAGGAGGAATTTATCATGGCAGTAAAAGTTGCAATTAATGGTTTTGGACGTATTGGTCGTCTTGCATTCCGTCAGATGTTCGGTGCAGAAGGATTTGAGATCGTTGCTATCAACGACTTAACATCTCCTAAAATGCTCGCTCACTTATTAAAATATGACTCAACTCAGGGAAGATATGCTCTTGCAGATACAGTTGTAGCTGGCGAGGATTCCATCACAGTTGACGGAAAAGAAATCAAAATTTATGCAAAAGCTAACGCTGCTGAGCTTCCATGGGGAGAGATCGGTGTAGACGTAGTTCTTGAGTGTACTGGATTCTATACATCCAAAGACAAAGCTCAGGCTCATATCGATGCAGGTGCTAAACACGTTATCATTTCCGCTCCGGCTGGAAACGACCTTAAGACAATCGTTTACAATGTAAACCATGAGACTCTTACAAAAGAGGATCACATCATTTCCGCAGCTTCCTGTACAACAAACTGCTTAGCTCCAATGGCTAAAGCACTTAATGACCTTGCTGCAATCAAATCCGGTATCATGTGCACAATCCACGCTTACACAGGCGATCAGATGACACTTGACGGACCGCAGAGAAAAGGCGATCTGAGAAGATCCCGTGCAGCTGCAGTTAACATCGTTCCGAACAGCACAGGTGCTGCTAAAGCAATCGGTCTTGTTATCCCAGAACTGAACGGCAAACTGATCGGTTCCGCACAGCGTGTTCCAACCCCAACAGGTTCTACTACAATCCTTACAGCAGTTGTTGAAGGAAATGTTACAAAAGAGCAGATCAACGCAGCTATGAAAGCAGCTTCTAACGAGTCCTTCGGATACAACGAGGATGAGATCGTATCCAGCGATATCGTTGGTATGAGATTTGGTTCCCTGTTCGATGCTACTCAGACAATGGTTCTTCCACTTGAGAATGGCACAACAGAGGTTCAGGTTGTTTCATGGTATGACAATGAGAACTCCTACACAAGCCAGATGGTTCGTACAATCAAACACTTTGGTAAACTGCTTAACGCTTAATTAATAGCAGAGTAGGGTTTTCGGATGCTGGCAGTCTGATTGATCTGACGGCATATGAATAAGACTCAGAGAAGGGTCCGGTCTGAATAGGACCGGACCCTTTTGTCTGTATAAAAAGTTAAATTTATAAGGAGGCATAACAAGATGCTGAATAAGAAATCTGTTGATGACATCAACGTAAAAGGCAAAAAAGTCCTCGTAAGATGCGACTTCAATGTACCTCTGCAGGACGGCAAAATTACAGATGAGAACCGTCTGGTAGCAGCTCTTCCTACAATCAAGAAGCTGATCGCAGATGGTGGAAAGATTATCCTTTGCTCCCACCTTGGCAAACCGAAGGGAGAGCCGAAGCCTGAGTTATCTCTTGCACCTGTTGCAAAACGTCTCACAGAGCTTCTCGGACAGGAAGTTAAATTCGCTGCTGATCCAGAAGTAGTAGGACCAAACGCAAAAGCTGCAGTAGCAGAGATGAAAGACGGAGATGTTATTCTTCTTGAGAATACACGTTACCGTGCAGAAGAGACTAAGAACGGTGATGAATTCAGCAAGGAACTTGCTTCTCTTTGCGATGTATTTGTAAACGATGCATTTGGTACCGCTCACAGAGCACACTGCTCTAACGTTGGTGTTACCAAATATGTAGATACAGCTGTTGTTGGATATCTGATGCAGAAAGAAATCGATTTCCTCGGAAATGCTGTAAACAATCCTGATAGACCATTCGTAGCTATCCTTGGCGGTGCTAAGGTTTCCAGCAAGATCTCTGTTATCAACAACCTTCTTGACAAGGTAGATACCCTGATCATCGGTGGTGGAATGTCCTACACATTCTCCAAGGCTATGGGCGGACATATCGGAAGATCCCTTTGCGAGGATGATTATCTTCAGTATGCATTAGACATGATGAAGAAAGCAGAAGATAAAGGCGTTAAGCTTCTTCTTCCTGTAGATAACAGAATCGGAGATGACTTCTCCAACGACTGCAACATCCAGGTTGTAAAACGTGGCGAGATTCCGGATGGCTGGGAAGGAATGGACATCGGACCAGAGACAGAGAAGCTTTTCTCTGACGCTGTAAAAGATGCTAAGACAGTTGTTTGGAACGGACCGATGGGCTGCTTCGAGATGCCGAACTTCGCTCATGGTACAGAGGCTGTTGCTAAGGCTCTTGCTGATACAGACGCTACAACTATCATCGGTGGTGGTGATTCCGCAGCAGCAGTAAATATCCTTGGCTATGGCGACAAGATGACCCACATCTCCACAGGTGGCGGTGCTTCTCTTGAGTTCCTGGAAGGAAAAGAGTTACCAGGTGTAGCAGCAGCTAACGATAAATAATAAGGCACTTAATGAGTGCAAAAGGAGATATATAATGTCTAGAAAGAAAATCATTGCCGGAAACTGGAAAATGAACATGACTCCAAGTGAGGCAGTTAAATTAGTAGAAACCTTAAAACCATTAGTAGCAAACGATGACGTTGACGTAGTATTCTGCGTACCGGCTATCGACATCCTTCCAGTAATTGAGGCTGCAAAAGGCTCCAACATCCAGGTAGGTGCTGAGAACATGTACTTCGAGGAGAAAGGTGCTTTCACAGGCGAGATTTCCCCGAACATGCTTACAGACGCTGGTGTTAAATATGTAGTTCTCGGACATTCCGAGAGAAGAGAGTACTTCGCTGAGACAAGTGAGACCGTAAACAAGAAAATGCTCAAAGCATTCGAGCACGGCATCACTCCAATCATGTGCTGTGGTGAGACTCTTGCTCAGAGAGAGCAGGGCGTAACTATGGACTTCATCCGTCAGCAGGTTAAAGTTGGTTTCCAGAACGTTACAGCTGATCAGGCTAAAACAGCCGTTATCGCTTACGAGCCAATCTGGGCTATCGGAACCGGCAAAACAGCTACAACTGAGCAGGCTCAGGAAGTTTGCCAGGGAATCCGTGCCTGCATCGCAGAAATCTACGATGAGGCAACTGCAGCAGCAATCCGTATCCAGTACGGCGGATCTGTAAACGCTAAGACTGCACCAGAGTTATTCGCTCAGGCAGACATCGACGGCGGTCTGGTAGGCGGCGCATCTCTGAAACCAGAGTTCGGTGATATCGTAAACTATAACAAATAATTAAATTTTGAATAAAAAATAGCAGGATCTATACATTCTGCTAAGTGTCCAAGCGTTGAAAACGCCACGAAAGAGAAAATGAAACCATAAAAGTTTTAGTTTTCTTTTCGTGGCGTTTTTGTTATACATTTATGGCAAAAATAAAATGTGGAAATTTTGTAGATCCACTGTGACACTTATTGGACAGTGCTTTTGGAACTTTATTTTCGAAAGCAAAATTTCGTCAGATTATACATAAAAGTGGAATTTTTGCACCACAAAAAATTACGATTAGAAATTAATCCAATATTGTAATCGGCCTATGATTATGGCATAATAGTTAAGGATATGTAAAAATTGAGAAAAATCCACGTTAACAAAAAGAAAATACTTTGAGAAGAAAGGTCGCCCCTGCAGAATTGGCAGAGGGAAACGACGACAGAGGATTAAAACATGGCAATTTTTTCAATGGTTTTATCTTTGCTGTGCGGAGTGTCATTTTTCCTGTTTGGAATGTCTCTTATGGGAGACGGACTGAAGTCCGTTGCCGGCAATAAGCTGGAAGCATTCCTTTACAAAATGACCAATACCCCGCTGAAAGGTGTAGCACTTGGAACAGGTGTTACCAGTGTAATTCAGTCATCATCCGCCACTACCGTTATGGTGATCGGTTTTGTTAACTCCGGTATGATGAAGCTGAAACAGGCAATTGGTATTATCATGGGTGCAAATATCGGAACCAGTATTACAGGATGGATCTTGTGTCTGTCTTATATCCAGGGCTCCGGTGGAATTGCAAGTATTCTTTCTACAGCCACTATTTCAGCAGTAGTTGCTGTGATCGGTATTGTGCTCCGTATGTTCTGTAAGAGATCTGTACACAGAAATATCGGTAACATCATGCTGGGTTTTGCTATTTTGATGAATGGTATGCAGATGATGAGTGGAGCTGTTTCCCCTCTTCGTGAGAGCCCGGTATTTATTGATATGCTGACAATGTTCTCCAACCCTATTGCAGGTATTCTGGTAGGTATTGCATTTACAGCAGTGCTTCAGAGTGCATCTGCTACAGTTGGTGTGCTGCAGGCTCTTTCCGTAACCGGAATCCTTACCTTTGCCAGCGCATTCCCGATCGTTCTTGGTATCGGTGTTGGTGCAGCCTGTCCAGTACTGATCTCTGCAATTGGAGCAAATAAAAATGGTAAAAGAACAGCTCTTGTATACCTTTTGAACGACTTATTTGGTTTGATTCTGTGGTCAGTTGTATTCTATACATTGAATGCTTTTATCCATTTTGGATTTATGGATATGATCATGAGCCCGGTATCAATTGCATTTTTGAACACCATTTTCCGTGTTGCTACTGTAGTGGTACTTTTCCCATTCATTCCTAAGATAGAGAAGTTGGTATGCTATCTGGTCAAGGACAGCGCAGAAGAACTGGAGGACGAGGCAGACTTCGATCTTCTGGAAGAGCGTCTTCTGAACTATCCTGCACTTGCAATCGGACAGTGCCATCGTGCTATGAACGGTATGGCAAAGAAGCTTCGTAAGAATGTAAACAGAGCCATGAACCTTCTGAATGATTATCAGCAGGACAAATATGACAAGGTGCAGCGTAAAGAAGACCTGATCGACAAGTACGAGAGCCGTCTTGGCGAGTATCTGATCCAGCTCACCAAACGTGAGATGAATACAGCCCAGACACGTCAGACATCCCTTTATCTGCACACCATCAATGACTTTGAGCGAATTGGCGATCACGCTTCCTACATTGCACATATGTCCAATGAAATGCATGACAACCACACCACCTTCTCCCAGACAGCATGGGATGAGCTGAACGTAGTCATGGATGCAGTCCGTGAGGAGATCAATGTGACCTGCAACGCCTTCATGAACGACGACAAAGAAGCCGCACAGCGTGTGGCACCTCTTGGCGTAGTGATCACCAGACTTTGCGATGAGTTGAAAATGCGCCATGCAGAGCGTCTCAGCCAGGGCAAATGTGGTCTGGAAGAGGGAACCGTATTCAGTGATATCCTGAACAGCTTCGGACGTATTGCTTCCCACTGTGCAAGTGCCATGACAGCACTGATGAAGAGTGGAGAAGAGACCACCGATATCCATATTCATAACTCCAAGATTTACCCTACCGACAGCCTGGAGTATTATACCTATTTTAAGGAATACAGACAGAAGTATGATATTGGCACAGAAGTAGAGCATAAGCTGAGTATGGAGCCGGAAGAAGTAGAATAAATTAGAACGCAATAAACCTCGCTGCGCCAGCAGCAAATAATACGAAACCAAAACACCGTCAGATGAAAATTCCCGAATAAAGCAGGGAATATCGTCTGACGGTGTTTTGTTATTTTGTGTATGGAAAAACAATAAGAACAAAATGCTCTAACAAACTATAAAAAATCCTATGATGTTTCAACCTTTTTCTATAAAACCGTGTTTTACCAAAGATTGATACGTATATAATATGTATGATTTTATCTCTTGGGAGATTGAGCTGCCGTTACATTACGGAAAGATGCTCGGTGATAGTCGCTGCAGCCTCTTTTCTGGCACGCTTGGCATTTGTATTTTCAGCAAGTTCATCGGGGACGTATTCTACAATGTCTTCTAAATCACAGTTCAGGACACGGCAGATACGGTCTAAGGAGAAAGTTTCTACATTCTCGTTTTTGCGAAGCCGATGCAGCAGCTTTTTATCAATTCCGCACTTTTCGGTAAGATAATATTGTGAAATATGGCGTTTTTTCAAGGTCTCCCAGAATCTGTCGTATTTAATCATCGTTCAAATTCCTGTCCATTTTGTTCTTGCCATATCTCTATTATGGGTATAAAATTGAAAATATAACAGGGTGATTATAAACACCCTATCTGGGAGGATAGATCATGCGAAAAGCATTAAAAATAGCTGGTTCCACGGTTTTTGTACTCTTTTTATCCGGGAGCCTTTTTTACTGTATGGTAGCCGGAGCCGGCACTGGTGCTGGGGCATTGGCATATGTGATCATGGCGGCCGTGCTGTCAGTGCTTATTTCCGTAACCCTTTGCCTGGGGTTTCACTATATCCGCCGTTTGAAAAAGCTGCTTAAAGAAATTAAAGGATGAGCCTTTGACAATTGTTTTCATAGATGATTTCTATTTATTTAACTATTAAACTCCACAATTTGCATTGACAAATATAACATAATAAAACTATAATACTAAAAGTAAGAAGGCATTCTTGGAGTAATGGATATTAGATCCCTTAATTGTTGAAGAAAATGTTATAAATCAGGTATGAACAGGTCAGAAAAATATAAGGTTGTTGTATCAGAGCAGGCGAAACAAATGATTGGAGTTCATATTCGTTTTATTGCATAGGTGAATAAAGATACTGAAAGAAATAAGAAAAAGGAAATTTCTATGTTAAAGATAAACGAATATGCATATAATGCATGTGAAAGAAATGGTACTTTAGAATCATATGCATTATTTGAAAAAAGAATTTGTGAGTTAAAGAATTATCATTTGGGAAAACAAAATGCAACCTACAGTTGGATTTATTTGGGATTTGAATTTTGCGAGAACATGATGAGGATATGTGATATCTTGCAGATGGAAAAGAAGATTGAGACAGCTGTGAAAAGGGGATATAAAGTAGCGTTCGTATTTCCACCAGTATATCAGAAAAGTATACCGATGGTAAAGCAATGGATAGAACGTTTGAAGAAATTGAATTTGATCAGCGAATGGGTTGTGAATGATTTTGGCATGTTTGCATTATTAGCGGAGGCTGGAATTACGAAGAATTTTGTGTTGGGACGCTTGTTTGAGAAGGCAATTCGCGAAACAAGACAGAATATTTTAGAAATACCGGAAGTGGCAAAAAATTTTGAAATTCTCCAACCGACAGAAAGTATGAAAAGTATTTGCAGAATTTTAGAAGAAAAATATATGATATGTGGTGCTGAAGTTGATACATTTCCAGATGGAATGCTTAAACTGACAGATCAACATTTGGAATACCGAGTCCATTATCCGGATATCTTTTTGTCGTATTCTCCTTATTGCGAATATGCAAATGTGAATCATGAGGAAAAAGGGTGCTTTGTGCTGCATCAGCTATGTGGTGCAGAATGTTGTTTATATGAACAGAAAATTTCTGCTCCGAAAAGAAATGAATTTTATAAAACGGGAAATGTAATGTTAGGAAGACAAGTAAAGTGTCCAGAAGAATGTATAGAAGGCTGTTGCAGGTTTGTGTATTCAGAACGGATTCATTTGAAATAGATGTATGAGGACCAATGGAATGAAGATTATAGCACCAGTAAAATCAACAGAAGATTTACAGAAATATAAAGAAGCAGGTGCAGAAGAATTTTATGGCGGTATTCTAGATGAACGTTGGTATCATGAATATGGAAAGTATATTGAATATAATCGTCGTGGAAGTTATGCAGAGAAGGCAAATTGCACAGATTGGAAGGAAATGGAAAAGATGGTACAGTTATCTTTTGATTACAGTACCCCATTTTATCTGACGGTCAATGCAATTCGTATTGTTGAAGAGCAGATGCCGATTTTACAACAGCTTCTGGCTGATTATAAAAGTATAGGTGGAGAAAAAGTGATCATTAGCGATATTTCTTTAATGAAAACGTTAAATGAAATGGGACTTGCAGTAACGATTAGTTCATGTGCAAACATTCGTAACCAATATTCTGCACAATTAATGAAAGAATTAGGATGCGAGAGGATTATTTTTCCAAGGGATATCACGATAGAAGAAATTCGTGAAATAAAAGAAAATGTTCCAGAGGTAGAATATGAAGTGTTTTTATCAAATTCCGGATGCAAGTTTTCGGATGGAAATTGTCTAGGGCTTCATGGAACAGAGGTGGGGGCATTATGTGACTATTGCAGAAAAGCAGTTCCAGAGTTTTATCAAGTGAATGGTGCTGCATTGACAGGCAAAGAACAAATGTGCTTACAAAAACAGAATCATCAGTATAATAAATTATTTTCTCATGCCTGTGCACAGTGTGCAATTTATCAGTTGAAAGATTGTGCTGATTCGGTGAAAATTGTAGGTCGCGCAGCAAATGAACAAAAAATCTTGGAAGACATTTTACTTACAAAACAAAATATTATTATTGCTGAAAGTTGTAAGAATAACGAAGAGTATTTGCAAAGAGTTATTCGTCCGGAAAATGGAAAATGGTGCATTGAGTATAAGAACTGTTATTATTGTACGGATATGGTGAAGAAATATGGAACAGGACGAGGATAAATTAGAACAGGATTATTGGAAATTCTATCAGAATGAAGGAATTGAAAATAAGAAAGAAGATATTGAATATTTAGGGATCAATTTATCTTCAGAAAAAGAAGAGATTGAAGTTAAGGTATATTATAAGGATAAATATAGTAGAAAAGAATTACATCCAATTATAGAAAAACTAAATACAGAACATATGATAAGAACGCTTACGCAGATTGTTGATACAAAAAATGGAATCTGCAGGCGCTTTGATATTGGATGTTACTGACAACCGGTTTTGTCCAAAACCATCCGGTATTTTTTGCCCGGAATCAGACGGAATTTCTGTCCGCCAGAGACTTTTATTTAAATTTCTGGCGGACATTTTTCT